>JAWKHS010000017.1 GCA_041394705.1 Vicinamibacterales bacterium | reverse complement strand
GACGGCCTCGGCGTGCCCGGCCGACAGGTCGTCGAGGACCACCACGTCGTGCCCGGCGGCGACGAGCGCCTTGGCGGTGTGGCTGCCGATGTAGCCGGCCCCACCCGTGACCAGCACCCGCGCCATCGTCAGCGCCCGATCGAGAAGTAGGTGAAGCCCAGCGCCTTCATCTGGTCGGGCTGATAGATGTTGCGGCCGTCGAAGATCACGGGCGTCTTGAGCAGCTTCCGCATCCGCTGGAAGTCGGGCTCGCGGAACTCCTGCCACTCGGTGAGGATGGCGAGCCCGTCGGCGCCCTTGAGGGCGTCGTAGTTGCGGGTCGTGTAGTTGACGCCCTTGAAGAGGCCCTTGGCCGTGTCCATCGCCTCGGGGTCGTGCGCCTGGACCTTGGCGCCCTTCTCGAGCAGCGTCTTGATGATGGGGATGGCGGGCGCCTCGCGCATGTCGTCGGTCTTCGGCTTGAAGGCCAGGCCCCAGACGGCGATGGTCTTGCCCTTGAGCGTGCCGAAGTGGGCTTCCATCTTCTTCAGCAGCACCCGCTTCTGCGACTCGTTCACGGCCTCCACGGCCTTCAGGATCCTGAAGTCGTACTTCTTGTCGCCCGAGAACTTCACGAGCGCCTTGACGTCCTTCGGGAAACAGCTCCCGCCGTAGCCGACGCCCGGGAACAGGAACGCCGGCCCGATGCGGCGGTCGGACCCCATGGCCTGCCGGACGCGGTCCACGTCGGCGCCGTAGGCCTCGCACACGTTGGCGATCTCGTTCATGAACGAGATCTTGGTGGCCAGCATGGCGTTGGCCGCGTACTTCGAGAGCTCGGCGCTGGCGCAGTCCATCACCATGATCGGCGCGCCCGTGCGCGTGAACGGCTTGTGGAGGGCCACCATGAGCTCCGCCGCCTTCTCGTCCTCGGCGCCGATGACGACACGGTCGGGCTTCATGAAGTCGTCGACGGCGGCGCCCTGCTTCAGGAACTCCGGATTGCTGACGACGCTGAACGGGTGCGTGGTCTCGCGGCGGACGATGTCGCGGACCCGCTCGGCCGTGCCCACGGGCACGGTGCTCTTGTCCACGATCACCTTGTAGCCGTTCATGGCCTTGGCGATGGACTTCGCCACCCCCAGCACGTGCTGCAGGTCCGCGGATCCGTCCTCGCCCTGCGGCGTTCCCACGGCGATGAAGATGATGGTCGACTGGCGGACGGCCTTGGGAAGGTCCGTCGTGAACGTCAGCCGGCCTTCGGCCTTGTTCCGCCGCAGCAGGTCTTCGATGCCCGGTTCGTAGATCGGGCTCTTCCCCCGCCGGAGCATCCGCACCTTGGCCTCGTCCTTGTCCACGCAGATGACGTCGTTGCCGCTCTCGGCCAGGCAGGCGCCCACCACCAGCCCGACGTATCCCGTCCCCACCACCGCGACTTTCATGCACGCCCCCGGATGTGCTCAGCGGGCCGCCCAATCGGCGCCCAGAGAAACACGACACCGTACCATCCCGCGGAGACTCCTGTCAACATACTGACCCACAAGGACTTGTCGTCACTGTGCAGCCGTGGTACCGTTCGCGAACGTGCGTGTGCTCGTCGACTACCGTCCCGCGCTTCGGGCGCGAACCGGCATCGGCGAGTACGTGCACGAGCTGACGCGGGCCCTTGCCGCGGCGCCGCCAGCCGGCTCGACGGTCACGGCTTTCTCGTCGTCGTGGCGCGACCGCGTGGACGAGACGCTCGGGCAGGCCGCGCCGGGCGTGCGTGTCATCGATCGCCGGGTCCCGGTCCGGGCGCTCACGTGGGCCTGGCACCGGCTGGCGTGGCCGCCCGTCGAGGCGTTCGCCGGCGACGTCGATGTCGTCCACTCCCCGACGCCGCTTCGCGTGCCGGCCCGTCGCGCCGCGCAGGTGGTCACGGTGTTCGACCTGCACTTCCTGGCGGAACCGGACGCGGGCGCCGACGCCGTCCGCCGCGACTTCGTCGCCCTCGCGCGCCGCCACGTGACGACGGCGGACCACGTGATCGCCGGATCGGCGTACGCCGCCGGCCTCGTCGCCACGACCCTCGGCGTGCCGCCGGAAAAGGTCACGACGACGCCCCTCGGCGCCCCCGCCTGGGCGGCCGGCGTCCGGTCGATGCGCGGCCAGGCCCCCGGCCGGACGCTCCTCGTCATCGGGACGCTCGAACCCCGGAAGAACCTGGGCCTCGTCCTCGACGCCTACGCCCGGCTGCGCGAGCGACGGGCCGACGCGCCCCCGCTCGTGGTCGCGGGCCGGGTCGCCGCCGGCGGCGCCGCGTGGGCGGACCGCGCCGCCCGTCCGCCGCTGATCGGACACGTGAAAATGATGGGCTACGTGGACGACGCCACCCGCCTCCGCCTCTACGCCGATGCCCGAGCCGTCCTGGTGCCGTCGCTGGACGAGGGCTTCGGCCTGCCGGCGCTCGAGGCGATGGCCTGCGGCGTGCCGGTGGTCGTCTCACCGGCGGGCGCGCTGCCGGAGGTCGTCGGCACGGCCGGCATCGTCGCCCCGCTCGACGCCCCCGAGGCGTGGGCCGACGCCATCGAGGGACTGCTGGACGAGGCCCGCGCGGGCGCGCTCGGCGCGCGCGGCCTCGTGCGCGCGGCCGGCTTCTCGTGGGCGACGACGGCCGCGGCCACGTGGAACGCCTATCGGCTGGCGATGGCCGCCCGGGCGGAGCGAGCCTGATGCGGATCGCCGTGGACGCGCGCGAGCTCGCCGATCGGCCCACGGGCGTCGGGCGCTACCTGGCGGCCCTGCTCGACGCCTGGACCACGTCGGGCGCGGCCCGCCGGCACGAGTTCGTGCTCTACGCGCATCGGCCCGCCGCGCTGGCGCCCGACGCCTGGCGGTCCTCGGCACGCCTGCTGGCCGGCGCCGGCGGGACCGCCTGGGAGCAGTGGGACCTGGCCCGCGCGGTCGCGCACGACCGCCCCGACGTCCTCTTCGCGCCCGCGTACACGGCGCCGCTCCTGACGGGGACGCCCATCGTCGTGACGGTCCACGACGTCTCGTTCTTCGCGCATCCCGAGTGGTTCTCGTGGCGCGAGGGGCTGCGGCGGCGATGGGTCACGGCGTGGTCCGCGCGTCGCGCCCGGATCGTGCTGGCGCCGTCGGCCTTTTCCGCCTCCGAGATCGTACGGTTCACGGGCGTCGACGAAGCCCGCGTGCGCGTCGTGCACAGCGGCGTCCAGCCTCCGCCCGGGCCGCCGGCGGACGGACGCGCGCCAGCCGTGCTGTACGTCGGCACGCTCTTCCAGCGGCGGCGGCTCGACGTCCTCATCGACGCCTTCCAGGTGGTGGCAGCCCGGCATCCCACCGCCAGGCTCGATCTCGTCGGCGCCAACCGCACGCAGCCGTTCGTGGACATCGCCGCGCTCATCGCCGCGCGCGGCCTCGGCGAGCGCGTCCGCGTGCACGACTGGGTGGACGATCCGACGCTCGAGCGCCTGTATGGTGACGCCGCGGTCTTCGTGTTCCTGTCGCGGTACGAGGGGTTCGGCTTCACGCCCCTCGAGGCGATGGCGCGAGGCGCCGTGCCGGTCGTCCTCGACACGCCAGTGGCGCGCGAGATCTATGGCGACGCGGCCTGGCGGGTGAGCGACGGCCCCGCGATCACGTCCGACGTCGCCGACGCCATCGCGCGCCTCCTGGATGATCCCGACGAGCGCGCCCGCTTCCGCTCGGCGGCAGCACCCGTGCTCGCTGGCTACCGATGGGACGCGGCGGCGGCGCGCGTGCTGGCGTGCCTCGAGGAGGCCGGCCGTGGCTGAGCCCACGCCCACGCTCGCGATCGTGATCGTGAGCTACAACGTGCGCGCGGACCTCGAACGCTGCCTCGAGAGTCTGGAGGCGCGGACTGCGCCTTTCCCCACCACCATCGCCGTCGTCGACAATCGCTCGTCCGACGGCACGCTCGACTGGCTGGCGAAGACGCGGCCGGCGGTCATGGCCATCGACGCCGGCGCCAACCTCGGCTTCTCCCGCGCCAACAACCTGGGCATCCGCGCCACCTCGAGCGACCTCGTCCTGCTGCTGAACCCCGACACCATCGTCGGCGACGGCGCGATTGCGCGGCTGGCCGGGGCCCTCCTGGCGGACCCGTCGGCCGCGGCGGCCGGCCCGCGCCTCATCGACGCCGACGGCCGCGTCGAGCTGTCTTTCGGCCCCATGATCGGCCCGTGGGCCGAGTTCACGCAGCGCCGCCTGATGCGGGCCTACGCGGCGGGCCGGCCGTGGGCCGAGGCGCGCGTGGCCCGGGAGACCGCCCGCGGCGGAGACAGGGACTGGGTGAGCGGCGCGTGCCTGCTGGCCCGGCGTGCCGACCTCGACGCCGTCGGCCTGCTCGACGAGCGGTACTTCATGTACACGGAGGACGTGGACCTCTGCGCCGCCTTCCGCGCGCGCGGGCGACGGGTCGTGTACGTGCCGGAGGCGACCATCACGCACCTCGGCGGCCGGGCGGCCGCGACGGCGCCGCAGGCGACCGAGGCGAAGCGGCGCGTCAGCCAGCTGGCGTTCTACCGGAAGCACCATCCCGCGTGGGCGCCACTCCTGGCCTGGTGGCTGCGCCGCCGCGGCTTCGACGTCGGTTGAGCGGGCGCGAGGCGCCGCGCGTCGCCGCAGCCGGCGGCGAGGCGCCGCCGCGGCCCGGGCTGCTAGACTGCGGAGGCCCATGCGGATCGCCATCGACGCGCGAAAGCTGCACGATTTCGGCATCGGCACGTACATCCGCAACCTCGTGACCGAGATCGGCGCCCAGGATCCGTCCTCGCACTACGTCATCCTGACCCGCCCCGAGGACGTCGGGACGGCGGCCGCGGCCGGCCCGAACTTCGAGGCCGTCGTGGAGACCGCCCGGCCCTACTCGGTTGGCGAGCAGTGGCGGATTCCGCGCGCCGTCGCCCGCGTGCGCGCCGACCTCCTGCACGAACCGCACTACGTGCTGCCCATGCTCACGCGCTGCCGGACCGTCGTGACGATTCACGACTGCATCCACCTCCGGTTCCCCGAGTACCTGCCGAACCGGTCGGCCTTCGCCTACGCGCACGCCATGATCCGGCTCGCCGCGAAGAAGGCCGATCGCGTGTTGACCGTGTCGGAGGCCTCCAAGCGCGACATCCTGCACTACACGGGGCTGGCGCCGGACCAGGTGGAGGTCGTCTACAACGGCATCGACGCCCGCTTCACCGCCGTGCCCGACGAGGAGGCGGTCGAACGGGTCCGGCAGCGCTTCCAGCTCACGCATCCGTTCGTCCTGTACGTGGGCAACATCAAGCCGCACAAGAACCTCGAGCGGCTGATCGCGGCCTTCGCCGCGGTCCGCGCGGAGGGGCCGGACGACCTCAAGCTGGTCGTGATCGGCGACGAGACGTCGAAGCACCCGACGGTCCGCCATGCCGTGCACCGGCACCGCCTCGACAAGCACGTGCGGTTCTTCGGCTTCCAGCCGGCGCCCACGCTCGTCATCTTCTACCGGCTCGCCCGTGTCTTCGCCTTCCCCTCCCTCTACGAGGGCTTCGGCCTGCCCCCGCTCGAGGCGATGGCCAACGGCACGCCGGTCGTGACCTCGAACGTCTCGTCGCTGCCGGAGGTGGCCGGAGATGCCGCCCTGCTGGTCGATCCGTACGACGTCGGCGCCATCGCCGAGGGCCTGCGCCGCGCGCTCACCGACGAGGACCTGCGGCGAGACCTCGTCGTCCGTGGCCGCGCCCGCGTGCAGGACTTCTCGTGGACGCGGGCCACGGCCCGCACGCTGGAGGTCTACCGGCAGGTGCTCGGAGCCGCGTGATGCGCGTCGCGCTCGTCCACGACTGGCTCACCGGCATGCGGGGCGGCGAGAAGGTGCTCGAACGCCTGTGCGAGCTCTTCCCGGCCGCCGAGCTCTTCACCCTCGTGCACGTGCCCGGGTCGGTCTCGCCCCTCATCGAGGCCCGGCCCATCCACACGGCCTTCACGCAGCACCTGCCGTTCGTGCGGCGGGCCTACCGGCACTACCTGCCGCTCTTCCCGACCGCGATCGAGCGGTTCAGCTTCACGGGGTTCGACCTGGTCGTGAGCTGCAGCCACTGCGTGGCCAAGTCGGTCGTCGCGCCGGCGGGCGTGCCGCACGTCTGCTACTGCCTCACGCCGATGCGCTACGCCTGGGACCAGTTCGACGCCTACTTCGGTCCGGAGAAGGTGGGCCGGCTGGCCAGCGCCGCGCTCCGCCCGGTGATGGCGCGGCTGGCGCGCTGGGACCAGGCCACGTCCGGCCGGCCCAGCCGCTATCTCGCTATCTCTCAGTATGTTGCGCGGAGAATCAGGCTCTACTATAATCGCGAGTCGGCCGTCGTGTTCCCGCCGGTCGACACGGAGTTCTTCACGCCGGGCGCACCCGAGTCCGGCCGCGCACTGGTCGTCGTATCCGCCTTGGTCCCCTACAAGCGTCTCGAACTGGCCATCGACGCCGCGCACCGCGCGGGCCTGCCGCTCGACATCATCGGCGACGGCCCCGAGCGGGCGGGCCTCGAGCGGCGCGCCGCCGCGCTGGGCGGATCCATCCGCCTCCTGGGACGGCTCGACGACGACGCCGTCCGCGCGCACTACCGTTCGGCCATCGCCGTCCTCCTGCCCGGCGAGGAGGACTTCGGCATCGTGCCCGTCGAAGCGCAGGCCGCCGGCCGCCCCGTGGTCGCCCTCGCGCGAGGCGGCGCCACCGAGACGGTCGTGCACGGCGAGACCGGCCTCCTGGTGGAGGGCGACGACACGGACAGCTGGGCGCAGGCCCTGGCCCGGGCCGCCGCCACGTCCTGGGACGGTCCCCGCATCCGGGCCCACGCGGAGCGCTTCGGCCACGAGCGGTTCCGCGACGAGTTCCGCCGGGCCGTCGACGAGGTACTCCAGGCCGCCCCGGGGACGCGATGGTAAAGCGCTTCAACCGCCTGCTCGTCGCGCTCCACGTCCTCACCGACGCCGCCATCGGCGTCGTCGCCTTCCTCCTGGCCTACCTCCTCCGGTTCGACTCGGGGCTCTTCCCCGTCCCGAAGGGGCAGCCGCCCTTCACGCAGTACCTCGACGTCCTTCCGTTCATCGCCGCCGTCGTGCCGCTCGGCTTCCACCTGCAGGGCCTGTATCGCCTGCGACGCGGACGCTCGCGCATCGACGTGTTCTTCAACGTGCTCGTCGGCAGCGTGTTCGCCGTCGTCATCGGCGTGGTCGGCACCCTGTACTTCCAGGCCTACTACGTGCCCGACGAGCTGAAGAGCCGCGGCGCCTACGAGATCTCGCAGCTCGTCTGGGCCATCTTCCTCGTCAACATCATCGTCCTCGGCTACCTGGCCCGGAAGTTCGTGCGCGAGTTCATGGAGCGCCGCTGGACGGCCGGCCTCGGCCTGCGGCGCATCCTCATCGCCGGTTCGGGCGAGCTCGGACGGATGGTGGCGGACCGCATGTTCGAGCACCGCGAACTGGGCTACGTGGTGGTGGGCTTCGTTGACGACCGCGCGGGCGGCGATCACCTCGGCTACCGCGGCGTCCCCCTGCTCGGCACGCTGGCCGAAGCCCCCGAGATCGCGGTGCGGGAGCAGGTCGACCACCTCTACATCGCCCTCCCGATGGAAGAGCACGTGAAGATGCTCGACCTGGTGGAAGGCGCCAGCCGCGAGTGCCTCGACGTGAAGGTGGTGCCCGACCTCCTCCAGTTCATCGCCTTGCGCGCGCGCCTGGAGGACCTGGACGGGCTGCCCGTCATCAACGTGAACGACGTGCCGCTGCAGGGCATCAACGCCTTCGTCAAGCGCGCGCTCGATATCGTGATCTCGACCGGCGCGCTCGCGGTCATGGCCCTGCCGGGCCTGGTCATCGCGTGGCTGATCAAGCGCAGCTCGCCGGGGCCGGTCTTCTACTCGCAGGAGCGCATGGGCCTCGACGGCCGCGCCTTCACCGTCTACAAGTTCCGGACGATGCCCATCGACGCCGAGCACGACACAGGCCCCGTCTGGGCCGACGAGAACGACTCGCGGGCCACCGGTGTCGGGCGCTGGCTGCGCCGGATGGACCTCGACGAGTGGCCGCAGTTCGTCAACGTCCTGAAGGGCGAGATGTCCATCGTGGGCCCGCGCCCGGAGCGCCCCTACTTCGTGGAGCAGTTCAAGCACCGCATCCCGCAGTACATGCTGCGGCACAAGGTGAAGGCCGGCATCACGGGCTGGGCGCAGGTGAACGGGTGGCGCGGCAACACGTCGCTCGAGAAGCGCATCGAATACGACCTCTACTACATCGAGAACTGGTCGGTCTCGCTCGACCTCAAGATCATGTGGCTTACGCTCGTCCGCGGCCTGTTCTCGCAGCGCCCCGCCTACTGACCCTTCCTCCAGAGCGCCTCAATGAAACGCGTCGTCATCACCGGAGCCGCGGGCTTCATCGGCTCGCACCTCTCGGACGCCCTGCTGGACCGCGGCTACGCGGTGGTCGGCATCGACAACCTGCTGACCGGCGATCTCGCCAACATCGCCCACATCAAGAACCGGCCGTTCGAGTTCATCAAGCACGACGTGACGAACTACATCAACGTCGAGGGCCCGGTGGACTACGTGCTGCACTGGGCGAGTCCGGCCAGCCCCATCGACTACCTCGAGCTGCCGATTCCCACGCTGAAGGTCGGCGCCCTGGGGACGCACAACGCGCTGGGCCTCGCGAAGGCCAAGGGTGCCCGGTTCGTGATCGCGTCCACGTCGGAGGTCTACGGCGATCCGCTGGAGCACCCGCAGAAGGAGTCCTACTGGGGCAACGTGAACCCCATCGGCCCGCGCGGCGTGTACGACGAGGCCAAGCGCTTCGCCGAGGCCATCACCACCGCCTACCACCGCTACCACGGGCTCGACGCGAAGATCGTCCGCATCTTCAACACCTACGGCCCGCGCATGCGCGTGAAGGACGGGCGGGCGGTGCCGGCCTTCATGTCCCAGGCGCTCCTGAACGAGGACGTGACCGTCTTCGGCGACGGCAGCCAGACCAGGAGCTTCTGCTACGTGAGCGACCTGGTGGACGGCATCATCCGGCTGATGGAGTCGAGCGTGAACGAGCCCGTGAACATCGGGAACCCGGCCGAGATGACCATCAGACAGATCGCCGAGACCATCATCGAGATGACGGGCTCGACGAGCCGCATCGTCTACAAGCCGCTGCCGGTGGACGACCCGAAGGTGCGGCGCCCCGACATCACCCGCGCGCGCACGCTCCTCGGCTGGGAGCCGAAGGTGGACCTGCGCGAAGGCCTCACGCACACGATCGACTACTTCCGCGCGAAGGTCCTCTAGCGACGACGAGCCGCTGGACGGGACGAGCGATCCGTCGGGCGGTCCAGCCCGGAGGACGCCAAACCGCGCACGGCGCCACGGCGACGAGTCGCGGCGTTAGGCGATCGCGGCACCACGGTCCTGCAGCAGCGCGCGCAGCACCGAGCGGTGGCAGTGCGTCTCGTCCTCGCAGTAGCACCCGACCGAGAGGTTCGTGGTGTGCGAGAGCGCGGCGAGCAGATCCAGCGCGCGGCTCGCGTCGGGGGCGGCCATCTCGGCCCGGAACGCCTTGATGAACGCCTTCCACTGCGCCGGCGTCCTTGCCGCCTGGCCGGCCTGCATCGTCTCGACGCCAGGCGCGAGCGTCGGGAACCAGACGTCGTAGTAGTCGCGCGAGGCGAACTCGCGCTTGGGAACGCCGCGCGGCGGACGACGGACCGTGCCGATCCGCAGTCCCTCCCCCTTCGCGCGCGCGGTGCCGAGCCTGACGATGCGAATGGCCACGGCCCGTACGCCCGACGCTACCTCGGCGCGTCCGGCAGGGCCAGCGCGACGAGCTCGGCCGACGAGCCCTGGCCCGAGACCGCCACGACGATGTACTGCTTGCCGTTGTGCAGGTAGGTCATGGGCGAGCCGGTCTGCGGTCCGGGGATGGGCACCGCGCCGAGTTCCTTGCCCGTCATCTTGTCGTAGGCCCGGAACATGCCGCTGCGCTGGCCGTTCGGGTGCGTGGCCATGCCGCCGTCACCGGCCATCACGAGGGTTTTGGTCGTGAGGACGCCGACGCGGCCGGTGCGGCCCGTCCGCGGAATCGTGAGGCCCTTGAGGGCCGGGTGGTTCTTCACCGCGTCCTCGGTCTCCCCGTGCGCGGTCTGCCACAGGATCTCGCCCTTGTTGAGATCGATGGCCGAAATCTGGCCCCACGGCGGACGGATGATCGGCAGGTTCTCCACCGCGATGCGTCCGGCGCCTTCGCCGCCGGACGCGTTCACGAAGTCCATGTTGGAGCGGCGGGGATCGTTGCGCATCGACAGGCCGGTGACCTCGGCCTTCGAGTAGATGTAGACGATGTTCGTCTCCTTGTCGATCGACCCGCCCGGCCAGTTCGGGCCGCCGGTGCTGCCGGGCAGCTGCAGCGTGCCGCGCTTGCCGTTCTCCGGATCGAGGATGGAGGGCGGCTCGAAGAGCCAGCCATACCGGAAGTCCTTCACGAACGCCTCGGCCTTGGCGCGCAGTTCCGGCGTGAAGTCGAGGAGCTCGTCCTTGGTGATGGTCTGGCGGTCGAAGGCCGGCGGCTTCGAGGGCACGGGCTGCGTGGGCGCGTACCACTCGCCGGGCAGGTCGCCCTTCGGCACTTCCACCTCGTTGATCGGCCACACCGGCTTGCCGTTGGTGCGGTCGAACACGTAGAGCCAGCTTTGCTTGGTGGGGACGGCGACGGCCTTGATGGCGCGGCCGTCCACCGTGATGTCGGCCAGGATCGGGGCGCTCGGCAGGTCCCAGTCCCAGATGTCGTGGTGGGTCGTCTGGAAGAACCACGCCATCTTGCCGGTCTTCACGTCGAGCGCGACGATGCTGCTGGAGTAGAGGTTGTTCCCGTGGCGGTGTCCGCCGTAGTAGTCGCCGGTCGGGGCCTCCACCGGGACGTACACGAGGCCGAGCTGCTCGTCGGCCGACATCTGCGCCCATGACCCCGCGTTGCCCGTGTAGGTCCACGACTCGTTGAGCCACGAGTCGTTGCCCGACTGCCCGTGTCCCGGAATCGGCGTGAACGTCCACAGACGCCGGCCCGTCCGCGCGTCGTAGCCGCGGATGACGCCCTTGATGTGCTCCTTGGTTGCCGGCGCACCGCCGGGCAGGTGGGCGGCGCCGATGACGATGACGTCGTTGGCGATGATGGGGGCCGAGTGCAGGCCGATTTCGGCCGTGGCCAGGTCGGGCACGTCGTACCCGAGCTCCTTGCGGAGATCCACGACGCCGCCGGCGCCGAAGCCGGACGCACGCTGTCCGGTCACGGCATCGAAGGCGACCAGCTGGTAGCCGGGCGTGACCATGTAGACACGCTTGGCGGCGCCGCTCTCCCAATACGCGACGCCACGGCCCGAGAGGCCGCGCGGCCCGCGCCTGTTCTGCTCGTCCACCCGGCCCTGCCACAGGAGCTCGCCGTTGGTCGGGTCGATGCTGACCGCGGTCCGGCGGGATCCCACCGCGGCATAGAGGGCGCCGTTGACGTAGAGCGGCGTGGCTTGCAGCTGGATCTCGGGGCGGGGCCCGAAGTTGTCCGTCCGGAATCGCCACGCGATCCGCAGCGACCCGAAGTTCTCGGCCGTGATCTGATCCAGGGGCGAGTAGCGCGTGCTGGCCAGATCGCCGCCGTAGGTCCGCCACTCGCCGCGAGCGGCGGGCGCCTGTGCCTGCGTCGCGCCGCGGGCCACGAGACCCGCCATCACCATACCCGCCGCGACCGACAGGCGCACCAGCATCCGTGAACGTCTCATCGCGCAACCCCCAGCCGACGGCACCCCGGCGCGTCGCCGCCAAATACTACCAGCGAACGCCGGCCACGGGCGACGGCCGGCCGCGCCGCCGGTCTCAGTGGCCGACCATGCGGGTGATGCGCCTGACGTAGTCGACCGATGAGGCCAGCGTGATGACGAGCGAGGCCCACACGAACACGTCGACCACCGGAGAAACCTCGCCCAGGTAGTTGTAGAAGAGCACGACGACGCCCGTGACGATGAACAGGGCCGTGGCGGCCTTGCCGAGCGGCGAGGGCCGGAAGGTCCGCGGCCCGACGGCGAGGTTCACGACCGCGACCGTGAGCACGATCGCGACGTCACGGCTGATCACCAGGATCGTCAGCCACAGCGGCAGGCGGTTGGGCAGCCCCAGGTTCGGCAGGGTCAGCACGATGAAGGTGGTCACCAGCAGCAGTTTGTCGGCCGCGGGGTCCAGCCACGCGCCGAGCGACGTCTTCTGGTTGGTCTGGCGGGCGGCCAGCCCGTCGAGGGCATCGGTCAACCCCGCCGCCGCGAACGCGACGAGGGCCCATCCGAAGCGCCCGTAGACCACGCCGATCACGAAGGCCGGAATCAGCAGGAGCCGGAGCAGCGTGAGCTGGTTGGCCAGCGTGAAGACGGGCTCGCTCATGGCCGGCCCGTGCCGAGCGCCGACAGGCGCGCGACGGCATCCCGGGCCTCCTCGCCGCTCACGGGCCGGAGCAGACCGAACTCGTCGCCGTCGAGCCGCAGCACGCCGGCGGCCACCGCGCGCCGCACGGCCGGGTACGCCAGGTGCGTCGTCGGGACGTCCTCGGCCGCAACGTCGGCGGCGTCCCAGGTGGCGAGCGCGGACGGGGACGCCACCAGGCCGAGCGCCCGGCTGATCGCATCGGCCAGGTCGGCCCGCCGCAGCGGCGCGGCCGGCTGGAAGGTGTAGTTGGGATACACCTCCATCGCGCCGGCCCGGGCCACGGCCAGGATCCAGTCCTCGGCCCAGTGCCCGCGCACGTCGGTGACCACGACCGGCCGCTGGGGCGCCGCCGACAGCCGGGCGGACAGCCGCACGCCGAGCAGCGCGGCCACGTCGGCGCGCGAGGCCTGCGGCCGCTCCGGGATGGCCTGGAACTCCGCGGGCAGGGCCGCATCACGCCGCCGATCGCGGAGCCGGGCCATGGCCGCGTCGATGTTCGCCGAGGGCTCGATGGCGGCGGCCTTGGCGTAGGCATCGAGCGCCAGGTCGTACTCGTTCCGCTCGGCCTGGATTTCGGCGATGAGCAGGTGGGCCTGCACGTCCCCGGCATCGTGACGGAGCGCGGCGGTGGCAAGGTCGAGCGCCGTGTCCGGCCGCCCGGCCTGGCGCTCAACGAGGCCGAGATCCCGGTAGAGGAACGCCGCGTCCGGCGAGGCCGCGATGGCCGCGCGGTACGCCGTCCGGGCCTCGTCCCAGGCGCCCGCGGCGGCGGCGCGCTCGGCCCGGTTGATGCGGTCCTGCACGACCCGCACCCGCAGGGTCGCCACCCGCTCGGCCAGTTCGGGGATCGACGCGTCGATCGCCAGCGCCTGCTCGAAGCTGGTGAGCGCGTCCTCGTCTCGACGCTCGTCGATGAGCGCCAGCCCCCGGCCCACCAGCGCCGGTACGTAGGGACGCGACGGGCCGGTGGCGGCCTCGAAGTGCGTGAGCGCCTGCGCGGCTCGGCCGCGGGCCAGCTCCAGGTAGCCGAGGGCGGCGTGGCCGGGCGCACTCGTCCGGTTCCCGGACACCACCGGCGCGAGCTCGCGTTCCGCCGCCGCAAACTCGTCGGCCTGGAGGTAGCGCCACCCGCGCGCGACGCGTTCGACCGCGCCTCGCGCGGTGCCTGGCGGGGCCACCGGGAACACGTATTCCGGGTGGCGAGGCGGCACCGGCGCGGTCACGACGGGCGGCGCCGTCGCGCACGCCGCGGCCAGCGCCGCACCGCCCGCCAGCACAAGCAGCCGCCTACGCACTGACCTTGCCCTCTGCGCTCTGGCTGAGGTGGCTGAGCAGGCGTCGCGGCACGTCCGCGTCGATCCGCGTCCGGCGGCCGACGGTCTCCTGGGCGACGACGCGGCCATGGCGGAACACCCACTTCAGCCGCCGGGCATCCTCCGGATCGTCCGGGTCGAGTTCCACGGTGACGCGCTGCCGGTCCATGGCCACCGCGGCCGCGACCGCGGCCACGAGGTCGTCGCAGCCCTCGCCCGAGGCCGCCGAGATGGCGAAGCGGCCGGGCTCGGGACGGTCCACCGCCCCCCGTTCTTCCGCCGTGAGCAGGTCCACCTTGTTGTAGACGTCGAAGCGGGGCACGGCGAGGGCGCCGATGCCGTCGAGGACGTCGGTGACCGCCGCCATCATGCGCTCCCGATCCGGGTTGGCCGCGTCGATGACGTGCAGCAGCAGATCCGCGTCGGCGGCCTCCTCGAGCGTGGCCCGGAAGGCCGCGACCAGCGCGTGTGGCAGGCGATCGATGAAGCCCACCGTGTCCGACACGAGCACCTCGCGCGCGTCCGGCAGACGCATCCGGCGCACGAGCGGGTCGAGCGTGACGAAGAGCGCGTCCGAGGCGTGGGCGTCCGCGTGGGTCAGGCGGTTGAACAGCGTGGTCTTTCCCGCGTTGGTGTAGCCGACCAGCGCCACCGTCGGCACCTGGGCCTTGTCGCGGCGCTCGCGAAGCTGGCCCCGCCGGCGGCGCACCTGTTCGATCTCGTCGCCGAGCGCCTTGATCCGGGTCCGGATCCGCCGGCGGTCCATTTCGAGCTTCGTCTCGCCGGGACCGCGGGTGCCGATGCCGCCGCCCAGGCGGGACAGCGCGCTGCTGGCCCCGACGAGGCGCGGCAACAGGTACTTCAGCTGGGCCAGCTCCACCTGCAGCTTGCCCTCGCGGGTCCTGGCGCGGCGCGCGAAGATGTCGAGGATGAGCTGCGTCCGGTCGACGACCTTGCAGTCGACCACGTCCTGGAGCTCGCGCAGCTGCGCCGGGGTGAGCTCGTTGTCGACGATCACCAGGCCGACATGCGCCTCGGCGCACGCCGCGGCCAGCGTCTTCGCCTTGCCGCGGCCGATGAAGGTCGCCGGATCCGGCGCCGGGCGCTCCTGAAGGGCGCGCACCACCACCGCGGCGCCGGCGGCTTCGGCCAGCCCCGCGAGCTCGTCGAGCGACTGCTCGGCATCGGCGCGGCGGACCGTTCCGGTGACGAGTCCGACGAGCGCCGCGCGCTCGGGCGCGGCGAGTCGCCGCGTGGTCATGAGGTCACTGTCCCGTGTTCGAGAGGGGGGGCGCGCTCCATGCGTCGGACGCGCCTGATCCTGCTCGTATAATGGCACACTTGCCCGCCCGCCGGCGGGCTGCCGGACGACACCGTGCCCGACATTCCCATCGACTTCGTGCTCTTCGCGCTCACGCTGACCGGTGTCGCGCTCTTCCATCACTACACGCTGCAGGTCGCCGTCAGCGGCCTCACCGTCATCACGATCTACAAGGTGCTGTTCTCGCCGTTCGCCGAGGGCGCGGGCCTCGGCGGGCTGGGGACGCACCTGGTCCACGAATGGGTCATCGTCGCCAACCTGGGACTGCTGCTGACGGGCTTCGCGCTGCTGGCACGGCACTTCGAGGAAAGCGGCGTGCCCGAGGCGCTGCCCCGGGTGTTGCCGTCGGGCTGGTGGGGCGGCTTCGCGCTGCTGACCCTGGTCTTCGTGATGTCGTCGTTCCTCGACAACATCGCCGCCGCGCTCATCGGCGCGACCGTGGCCAAGATCGTCTTCCCCAAGGTCCACGTGGGCTTCCTGGCCGCGATCGTCGCCGCGTCCAACGCCGGCGGCGCCGGCAGCGTGGTCGGCGACACGACGACGACCATGATGTGGATCGACGGCGTCAGCCCGCTCGACGTCACGCACGCGTTCGTGGCCGCCCTGCCGGCGCTCGTCGTCCTCGGCCTCATCGCGGCGCCCCAGCAGCACGCGTACTCGCCGATGCGGTCGGCCGACGAAGTCCATGGCCCGATCGACTGGGGACGGATCGGCGTGGTCGCCGTGATGCTCGTGGCGGCGCTGGGCGCGAACATCGGCGTGAACGCCACCGCTCCCGAGCTGGCGGACCGGTTCCCGGTGCTCGGCGTCGCCCTCTGGACGGCGCTCCTCGTCACGAGCGCGCTCCGGCGGCCCGACTGGTCGGCGCTGCCGGCCGCCGCGAAGGGCGCCGTGTTCCTCCTGTCCCTCGTCCTCGCGGCGTCGATGATGCCGGTCGAACGCCTGCCCGCCGCGTCGTGGGTCACCGCGCTCGGCCTCGGCGTGGTCTCGGCGGTGTTCGACAACATCCCGCTGACGGCGCTGGCGCTCCGCCAGGGCGGGTACGACTGGGGCGTGCTGGCCTACACCGTCGGGTACGGCGGTTCGATGGTCTGGTTCGGATCCTCGGCCGGCGTGGCCGTCACGAACGTCTTTCCCCAGGGCCGCTCGGTGGGACGCTGGCTCAAGGAGGGGTGGCACGTCGCCGTCGCCTACGTCGTGGGTTTCGCCATCCTGATGCTCCTGGCGGGCTGGCATCCGCACGCCCCTCATCGCGCCACGCCGGCGGGCGGCGCCGCGGCGGTCGAGCACTGACGAGGGCCGCCGGCGCGGTCGCGCGCCGGTCACGACGGCGGCCGAGGCTCAGGGCGCAGGGGCGCCGCGCTCCGCGGACGCCCGGGACCTCCCGTCGCCGGCCATCCACCAGACGGCCGCGGCGAGGCACACCAGCAGCAGGATGTCGGCCTCGAACACGAGGGCCAGGCCCGGACCGCTGATGAATCCGGCCAGGATGGGGCTGGCCGCCAGGCCGATGAGCGAGGCCGTCATCATCAGGCCGAAGCCCGTGGCGTGCGCGTCGGCCGGCAGGAGCGCCCCGCCGCTGGCGAAGGCCGCGGTCATGCCGACGCCAATCGCGGCGCCGGCCACCGCCAGGGCGAACGCGAACGCCCAGAGGGACGGCACGAGCAGCAGGACCAGGAGCCCCGCCGCCGTGGCCAGCGCCGAACAGGCGATGAGCACCCGGGACGTCCAGCGGCCGAGCAACGGCGAGGCGACGCGGTGGCCCAGCGCTGCGAAGACGGCGGCCACCGAGAAGAGCACCCCGGACACGAGCGGCACCTGCCCTTCGGGCACGAGGCGCTCGACGTACAGCGGCAGGATCGGTCCGAAGCTCCTGTCGACGAGCTGCAAGCCGAGGATCACGGCGAAGACCATCCAGAACCCGGGAGTCGCGGCCAGGCCGCGGAAGACCTCGCCGAGGCCTCGCGTCGCGGCCCGGGCCTGCCGCGTCCTCGGCTCCTGGTAGGCGATCGCGATGAGCAGCACCGACAGCAGGTAGAACCCGGCCGCCACGAAGAACGTCGCGCGCAGGCCCACGAGCGGCGCCAGCGCGCCGCCGACCACCGGGCCCACGGCCGGACCGAGGCGCTGCGCGACCTGGACGGTCCCGATGGCCGCGGCCATCCGCTCGCGTGGCACGGACTCGGCCGCCATCGAGGTGGTGAGAGCCCCGTAGCCGGCGAAGATCCCCAGCACGGCGCGCAGCGCGAAGAGCTGCCAGGGGGCGGCGACGAGCCCCATGAGCGCCTTGGTGACGACGAACGCGCCGAGCGACCGCAGCACGAGCACCTTGCTGCCGTACCGGTCGCCCACTCGCCCCCAGAGCGGCGCGCTGATGGCGGTCACCGCGGGCGTGGCGCCGAGCGTGAGGCCCGTCCACATCGCGATGTCGGCCACGTCGCTCACGCCGAGCTCGCGGATGTAGAGCGGCAGGAACGGCATGACGAGCGTGAAGCCCGTGTAGCCGATGCCATTGGCGGCAGCCGCCGCGAGCACGTTGCGGCGGGAATCGAACGCCGGTGCCCCCGGGCCTCCGCCGCTCGTCTCCACGACGGCGCTAGAACCGGATGCGCACCGTGGGTCCGGCGTAGACCTGGATCCCGTCGATGAACCGGATGCGGTGCGGGGAGTTCTGCATCACGATCGAGCTGGTCCGGATGCCGTCCCCGAAGAAGCGGACGCCCTTCAGGAGGCTGCCGTCGGTGACGCCGGTCGCCGCGAAGATGATGTGCTTGCCGCGGGCGAGGTCCTCGGCGCGATAGACCTTCTTGAAGTCGGTGATGCCCATGGCGCGGCAACGCTCTTCGTCCTCGGGCTTGGCGATCACGAGCCGGGCGAAGATCTCGCCGTTCAGGCAGCGCATCGCCGCCGCGGTGAGGACGCCTTCCGGCGCGCCGCCCGTGCCCATCACCGCGTGCACGCCGCTGCCCGACACCGCCGCCGCGATGCCCGCGGACAGGTCGCCGTCGCCGATGAGGCGGATGCGCGCGCCGCTGGCGCGGATGTCGTGGATGAGACGCTCGTGGCGGGGCCGATCCAGCACGACCACCGTCAGCTCGTCCACCTGCCGGCCGAGGGCGCGGGCGATCGCGCGCAGGTTGTCGCGGACGGGCGCGTCGATGTCGACGTGATGCTTGGAGCTCGGCCCGACGACGAGCTTCTCCATGTAGAGGTCCGGGGCGTGCAGCAGCCCGCCCTCGTCCGAAGCGGCCAGCACCGCGATGGCGTTCGGGGCGCCCGTCGCGCAGAGGTTGGTGCCTTCGAGCGGATCGACGGCGATGTCGACCTTGTCGTAGGCGTGGCCGCGGCCCTCGGGCTTCCCCGCCAGGCCGACCTTCTCGCCGATGAACAGCATCGGCGCCTCGTCGCGCTCGCCTTCGCCGATGACGATCGTGCCGTCGATCGGCACGGTGTCGAGTTCCTTCCGCATGGCCTGCACGGCCGCCTGGTCGGAGCCGTGCCGGTCGCCCTGGCCCATCGTGTGGGCGCAGGCGATCGCGGCCTGCTCGACCACTCGGAGGAATTCGAGGGAGAGATCTGATTCCATGTCGGCGTGTCGTGCCGGTCGTCAGGCTCGGGACAACCCCGTGCCGTACAACGACTTACGGGACGACCGCCAATCCTATCACACCGCGCGGCGGCGGACGGTGACGGGCGTGCCGGTGCCCTTGGCGAACCGGCGAGCCGCGCTGCCGCCGTTCATGGCGATCTCGAGGCGGTCGGTCGAGCCGAAGAGCGCGCAGACTTCGCCGGCGCCGGCCTCGGCGTAGGTCGCCACGAGGCGATCCACCGGCTGGCCGTCGACGCCGACGTCGATGGCGCCGTCGAGGAGCAGGCGATCCACCTCGGCCCGCTCGATGTTGGTGATGAGGTTGCCGAAGCGGTCCACGGCCTCCACCTCGCCGGTGAGGCCGCCGGCATCGGCCCCGGCGACCGGCCAGTCGAGGCGCTCGAAGCCGCTGACGCCGCGTCCCAGCAGGGTGATCGCCACGCCCTTGGCCAGCCACGCCGCCGCTGGCGCGAAGCGGTCGCGGCCGTCGAAGGTCCGGCTGATGGTGGGACGCTGGTACTTGCGCTCGGTGAGCTCGACGATGCGCTTCGGCGGATGGCGGTCCAGCACGACGCCCAGGACGCCGTTGTCGGGGCCGACGAGACGGTAGTCACCGGTGTCCACGGCCAGGGCCCGCCGGGCGGAGCCCACGCCGGGGTCGACGACGGCGACGAAGATGGTGCCGGCCGGATAGTAGGCGTGACACTCGCCGAGGAGCCGGGCGCCGGCCCGCACGTCGTGCGGCGGGATCTCGTGCGACAGGTCGACGAGCGTGACGTCCGGGGCGATCGACAGGATGACGCCCTTCATCGACGCCACGTACGCGTCGGACGTCCCGAAGTCGGTGAGCAGGGCGATGACCGGACGCGCCACGGCGCTTCTCCTCTCCGGAGGGGACCGCCCCCGGGTCAGAGTCCGGCCAGGTAGGCGGGCTTGCGGAAGATGATCTCCCGCACGTTGGTCTTCATCAGGAACGAGTCCGAGATCCTGAGGCTCTCGAACAGCTTGATGATGTCGCGATTCTGCAGGCTGCGCTGGCGCACGCGCGTCCCCGGGTACGGACGGTAGCGCAGCGTGCCCTGATCCACCACGATGTACTTCGTGTAGTGCGCGCGGCCCGGATCGGTCGCCGTGCTGAAGAAGCCGAGCAGCGAGCCCTCGACGTTCAGCAGGCGCGTCAGCGAGGCCGCCAGCGACTCTGCCGCGGGCCGCTCGAGGTAGTCGAAGACGTCCCAGCAGAGGATGCCGTCGATCGTGCCGGGCTCGCTCTTGAACCTCGTCCGGAAGAAGGCCGGCAGCGCGTCGAGCGTCCCGGTGGCCGCGTGACGCTCGATGTCGGCCATGATGTCCTCGACCCGGATCCGGCAGCCCAGCTCCTCGCCGAAGAACGACACGTTGGTGCCGACCACCGACCCGAGGTCCAGCAGCGCCGGCGCCTGCTTGGCCGCCATCGTCGTCAGGAACTTGGGCAGCGCCTTCGTGGGATACGAGAGTTCCGGCGTGCGTGCCGCGGACACACCCGCAGCGCCGTCGGCGCTGCTCCGCCGTCCGCCAAATCTCGAGAAGAGCTCGTTCAGTCCGCCGCCCACTGGTCGGTCTCGATGAAGCCGGAGGGGATGCCGGCTCCATCCGTCCTCATCCGGCTCAGGCGCCGGCCTTCGCGGCCACGGGCGCTTCCTTGGCGGCGGCCTTGGGCGCGGGCGCCGAGCGCTGCATGTCGATCGCGCCGCGGAAGTGCGCGCCTTCCGCAATCGCCACGCGCGGGGACGTGACGTCGCCGTCCACGGATCCGTTGTCGCGGATGTCCACCTTCTCCGACGCGGTGCAGTTGCCGGTCACCTCGCCCAGCACGATGACCTGTTTCGCGTAGATCTCGGCGCGGATCTTGCCGTTCGGGCCGATCGTGAGCGTGTTCTCCTTCAGCTCGATCTTGCCTTCGACGGTGCCCTCGATGGTGAGATCCTCGCTGCCGCTCAGTTCTCCCTTGATGAAGACGGACTTGCCAATATTCACGTTGTCCCTCCCGGTCTCGCGGCGGTACTCGCCGCCACTGGGGACGGCGGCTGCATGCGCCGGCGCGTTCACCGGCGCGGGAGCCTGCGCCGGGGATGCCGGCTTGGGCGACTCATCACGCTTCCACATTGCTGAAACCTCCCCAACGTTTCGGGCACGCCTCCACCCGACACTGCTCGCCGAGATTCACCTGGGAGATGGGCTCCGGATCGAAGCCCTGACAGTATAGGCACCCGGTGAAATACGTGTCTAGTCCTTTTGTTGCTGAGGGTTAGAGCCAGTGCTACGATCGAGCCGTCGTGCCGCGCATCTACCTCGACCACAACGCCACGACTCCGCTCGTCCCGCCGGCCCTCACCCGGCTCTGTAGTGTCGCCGGCGAGGTCTGGGGCAACGCCTCCAGCGTTCACCACTACGGCCAGCAGGCCAAGGCCGTCCTCGACGCCGCCCGCGCGGCGACGGCAGCACTCCTCGGCGCCGAGCCACCGGAGATCGTGTTCACGGGCGGCGGATCCGAAGCGGACAACGCCGCGATCCGGGGCGCCGCCGAGGCGCTGGAACCCTCGGGCCGAAGGCACCTGGTGGTCTCGAGCATCGAGCACGAAGCAATCCTGCAGACCGCGAAGGCCCTGGCCCGGCGCGGCTGGCGCGTCACGTTCCTGCCGGTCGGCGCGAGTGGTGTGGTGGAGCCGGACGCATTGGCCGGGGCGCTCACCGATCAGACGGCGCTCGTCTCCGTGATGCACGCGAACAACGAGATCGGGACCATACAGCCGGTGGCGGCGCTGGCCGCGCTCGCGCGGGCGCGTGGCGCGCTGTTCCACACCGATGCGGTGCAGACGGCGGGCAAGCTGCCGGTGGACGTCCAGGCCCTGGGCGTCGATCTCCTGTCGATCTCGGCGCACAAGTTCGGCGGTCCGAAGGGCGTCGGTGCGCTGTGGATCCGGCGCGGCGTGCGGCTGGCGCCATTCGTCACCGGCGGCCGGCAGGAACGCAGCCGTCGCGCGGGCACCGAGAACGTCCCCGGGCTCGCCGCCATGGGCGTCGCGGCCGAGTACGCCCGGACGACCGCGGCCACCGCCGCGCCCGCGGTCGCGGCCCTCCGCGATCGCCTCGAGCGCGGCATCCTCGCCGGCGTACCGGGCACGGCCGTGAACGGCAGCGGCCCGCGCGTGCCGAACACCACCAACCTCAGCTTCGACCGCGTCGAGTCCGAGTCGCTGCTCATCGCGCTGGACCTCGAGGGCGTCGCCGTGTCGTCGGGGTCGGCGTGCTCGTCGGGCACGCTCGAGCCGTCGCACGTCCTGAAGGCGATGGGCCTCCCGCACGCCCGCACGATGAACTCGCTGCGCTTCAGCCTCGGCGCCATGAACACCGCGGACGAGATCGACCACGTCGTCGCCGTGCTGCCGGCGCTCGTGACCAAGCTGCGGGGGCTCGCGCTCAGGGCCAGCGTCTAGCCGTCCGGGGCGAGCGGAGCCAGGACTCAGGGAGCGGAAGTCACGATGCGCATCGTCGTCGCGATGTCGGGCGGCGTGGACTCGTCGGTGGCCGCGGCGCTGCTCGCCGAGGCCGGCCACGACGTGGTGGGCGTGTCGATGCAGCTGTACGACAACTCCCAGGGCTTCGGCACCTGCTGCACGATCGACGACCTCCACGACGCGCGGCAGGTGGCCGCGGCCATCGGCATCCCCCACTACATCGTCAACTTCGAGTCCCACTTCCACCGGCACGTGCAGGACGACTTCGTCCGCGAGTACGCGAGCGGCCGGACGCCCATCCCCTGCGCGCACTGCAACAGCGAGGTGAAGTTCACCGAACTGCTCCTGCGGGCGGGCGGCTTCGGGGCCTCGCAACTGGCCACCGGGCACTACGCCCGGATCGAGCCGACCGCGGAGGGCCGGCTGCGCCTGCTCCGGGGACGCGATCCGCTCAAGGACCAGAGCTATTTCCTCTTCTCACTGACGCAGGCACAGCTCGGCCAGGCACGCTTCCCCGTCGGCCACCTGACGAAGGACGAGGTCCGGCAGGCGGCGGAGCGCCTGGGCCTCGCGGTGGCCGCGAAGCCGGACAGTCAGGAGATCTGCTTCGTGCCGGACGGCGACTACGCGCGGTTCCTGGAAGCGCAGGTTCCGGCGCTCGCCACGGGCGGCACGATCGTGGACGGGGACGGAGCGGTGATCGGACGGCATGGCGGCGTGCATCGCTTCACCGTCGGACAGCGGAAGGGCCTGGGCCTGGCCACCGGCATTCCCCTCTACGTCGTGGGGATCGACGCCGGGCGCCAGGAAGTCACCGTCGGCCCGCGCGAGGCCCTGGACCGCGCCCGGCTGACGGCCTCGCGCGTCAACTGGATCGCCCCGCCGCCGGCCGACTGGCGCGAGGCCCAGGTGCAGATCCGCCATCGCCACGCCGCCGCGCCGGCTCGCGTCCGGCCGCTGGACGGCACCCGCGCCGAAGTGGAGTTCACGGTCCCCCAGTCGGCAGTCGCCCCGGGGCAGGCCGCCGTCTTCTACGACGGCGACGAGGTGCTGGGCGGAGGGTGGATTGATTGACAGGGGCTAGCGGCTGGTCGGCTCCCTGACTCCGGCAGCGCGACAGCGCGATCCCCTAGTCCCCAGCCGCCAGCCCCTGGCCGCGACACGGCACCGCTAGTGCCCGACCCCGCTCAGGAAGCGCTCGGCGTCGATCGCGGCCATGCAGCCGGATCCGGCGGCGGTGACGGCCTGGCGGTACACGTGGTCCTGGACGTCGCCGGCCGCGAACACGCCGGCCACGTTGGTCCGGGAGCCGTGGTGGGTCTTGATGTAGCCCGTCTCGTCGAGCTCCAGCTGGCCCACGAACAGCGTCGTGTTCGGCGTGTGGCCGATGGCGATGAAGACGCCGTCGACCGCGAGCTCGCTGACCTCGCCGGTCACCGTGTCGGTCAGGACCAGGGCCGTGACCTCGCCCTTGGCGGGGTCCTTGATGTCGGTCACGGCGGTATTCCACCGAAACGAGATCTTCGGGTCGTTCAGCGCCTTGTCCTGCATCACCTTGGAGGCCCGGAGCGTGTCGCGCCGGTGGATGACCGTGACGTGGGACGCCAGCTTGGACAGGTAGATCGCCTCTTCCATGGCGGTGTCGCCGCCCCCCACGACCGCGACGTGCCGGCCCTTGAAGAAGAAGCCGTCGCACGTCGCGCACGTGGAGACGCCGCGCCCCGACAGCTGCTTGTCCACGCCGAGGTCGAGCCACTTCGCCGAGGCGCCCGTGGCCACGATGAGCGCGTCGGCCGTGTGGGTGGCCTTGCCGACGCGGATGGCGAACGGCCGCGTCGAGGTGTCCACCGAGGCGACGTCGCCCTGCAGGAACGTGGCGCCGAAGCGCTCGGCCTGCGCGCGCAGCTCCGCCATCAGATCGGGGCCGAGGATGCCGTCCCGGTAGCCGGGCCAGTTCTCGACCATGGTGGTCAGCATCAGCTGGCCGCCGGCCTCGATGCCTTCGATGACCAGGGGCTGCAGGTTCGCGCGCCCCGCGTAGAGCGCGGCGGTCAGGCCCGCGGGGCCCGACCCGATGACCACGACCGCGTGGTGGGTGTCGGCCCCGGCGCTCACAGGTGCTTGTCGATCATGCGGGCGAGGTCGTCCTTGCCCGCGAGTCCCACGACGGTCTCCTTCAGATCGCCGTCCTTGAAGAGCAGCAGCGTCGGGATGCCGCGCACCATGAACTTGCTGGGCGTGGCCGGGTGCTCGTCGATGTTGACCTTCGCCACGGTGACGCGGCCGGCGTAGTCCTCGGCGAGCTGGTCGACGGTCGGCGCCAGCCGGCGGCAGGGGGCGCACCACTCGGCCCAGAAGTCCACCAGCACCACGCCGTTCTTCACCTCGGCGTCGAAGTTGCCGTCGCCGAGCGTCTTGATCTTGTCCGATGCCATCCTTCGTTCCTCGTCGGTTTGATGCCGGCCACGTATCGGCGGTGTCACGTCCGAGGCGCGGAGGCTCGTTGCCGGCGCGGTCGTCGTGCGGCGATCACTCCTTTATACACCTTGACGTACGCCCGGGCCGATCGGTCCCACGAGAAGTCCACCTTCATGCCATTGCGCTGGAGGCGGCGCCAGTCGGCCGGCGAGGCGAACGTCCGGACGGCCTCGTCCACCGCGTCCAGCATCGCCTGGCCGCTGTAGTCCGAGAACAGGAAGCCCGTCCCTCGCTTGGTCGTCGCGTTCCAGGGCGTCACCGAGTCCACCAGCCCGCCGGTCGCCCGAACGACCGGCACCGTCCCGTACCGCTGGCTGTACATCTGGTTCAGGCCGCAGGGCTCGTAGCGCGATGGCATCAGGAACATGTCGGCGCCGCCCTCGACGAGGTGCGCCAGGCGCTCGTCGAATCCGATGTGGACGCCGACGGTCTCCGGGCGCCGGGCCGCGAGCATCCGCCAGAGGTGCTCGTAGCGCCCGTCGCCAGTGCCGAGAACGAGGAAGGCGGGCCCGCGGTCCACCAGGCGCTCGGCCACCTGGGCGACGAGGTCGAACCCCTTTTGATCCACCAGTCGGGAGACGAGTCCAATCAGCGGACGCGCCAGGGCGTCGGAACCGGCGGGCAGGCCGAACGCCTCGAGCGCCGCGCGCTTGGCGGCCACCTTCCCGGCCGGCGCCGCGGCCGAAAAGGGCTCGGGGAGGTACGGATCGCGCGCCGGGTCCCAGGCGTCCACGTCGATGCCGTTCAGGATGCCGGTCAGGGCCGCCGCCCGCGCGCGGATCACGCCGTCGAAGCCGAATCCGTATTCGGGGCGCTGGATCTCCTCGGCGTACGTGGGACTCACCGTGGTGAAGGCGTCGCTGAAGTTGACGCCCGCCTTGAGGAAGCTGAGGTGATCCCAGAACTCCAGCCCGTGCACGGTGAAGAGATCCCAGCCCAGGCCCAGCCGCGGCAGCCACGACTTGTCGGCCGGCCCCTGGTAGGCCAGGTTGTGGATCGTGAAGACGAACGGCAGGCGTCCGACCGTCGGATGGCGGGCGAAGTGCTGCGACAAATACGCGCCGGTGAGACCCGCCTGCCAGTCATGCCCGTGGACGACGTCCACGGGCTCGTCGGCGGCCGACGCCAGCCATTCCAGCGCGGCGATGCTGAGGAACGCGAAGCGGAGCGGGTTGTCGTCGAAGTCGACCTGGTGGGTGTTGTACAAGCCGTCCCGGTCGTAGAGGGGCGGACAGTCCACGAACAGCGCCCGAGCGCCCGGGCCGAGCGGCTCTTCCCAGAGGCCGGCCGCGAACGTCTGGCCGGCCACCGTGGCCTGCACGTCGGCGCGCCAGGTGCCCGCGGCGATGCCGCGATACCGCGGCGTCACCACCGTCACCCGGTGGCCCGCCCGACCGAGCGCCTTCGGGAGCGCCGAGGCAACGTCGGCCAGGCCGCCCGTCTTCGAGTACGGCGCCAGTTCCGACGCGATCATGAGGATGCCGAGTCCGCGCCCGGCCTTCGTGGCCGTGGGCGGTCCGGGGCGGGGCGACGCGCCGGACGGTCGGGGACGAGACGGTGTCGGAGGTGATGAGGCCGGCGGCGTGCGACGAGGCATCCGCCTACCTTACCGGACCGCGCCGCGTCCGGCGAGCCGGATGCCTGGCTCGCCCAGCGGCCCTGATAGAATCGCGGCGCGTGTCCGTTCCCTATCCGACGCGTGGGGCCGCGCCGCCGCGCGAGCGTGTCGAGCCCCGCGAGATGGCGGCCCTGACGGCGCTCGCCGAGGCCCATCCCGAACTAGCGCCCGCCGTGGCGCTCGAGCGCGAGCTCTTCGACGGCGAACGCCGCCTGCTGCGGCGTCTCGGCACGCCAAGCCTGGCCGGCTCCCCGGCCGATCTCGCCGAACGCCTGGCTGGAGGCCAGCGGCTCGCGGCCTGGCACGAGCTGAGCCTGGACTGGCCGGAAGTCCGCCTCCGTCTTCGACAGGTGGTGGACGTCCTCCGCCGCCACGACGTCATCGAGCACGACGACGCGACGCGCTTCCAGGTGCTGGGACGCGACGGCGCGCTCGTGGAGGCCAGCGAGCGCTGGTACGACGCGCCGGAGGCCGGCAGCGAGGACGCGCTGGGCGACGTGCTGGCGGTCACGCTCCGGCCGTTCCTCACCCGGACCGCCGACGTGCTGCTTCAACGCGTCCAGGTCGACGGGTGGCGCCGCGGCACGTGTCCGGTCTGCGGCGGCCGGGCCGCCTTTGGCGTCATCGCGGCCAGCGGCGAGCGGCACCTCGTCTGCGCACGGTGCCAGGGGCGCTGGCCCTTCGATGCCCGCACCTGCCCCCGGTGCCTGGTGCCGGATCGCCTCCGGGTCTTCGCCGCCATGGAAGGGCGCTATCAGGTGGCGGCCTGCGAGGCCTGCAAGCGCTATGTGAAGGCGCTGGACGTCCGGAAGGCGGGCCGGCCGCTCTTCCTGCCGCTGGACACGGTGGCCACGCTGGCCATCGATCAGGCCATCGGCCAGCAGGGGTACTCGGGAGACTGAGGGAACCGACGCGGACGCGCCGGGTACGGGGGCTACTGGCCCTGAGCGCCGTCGTGCGCGGCCGCGGCCAGGGTGGTGGTGCTCAGCCAGTTGAACAGGTGCTTCGTCTCCGAGAACCGGGCCGCGTTCGACCGCGCCCCCAGCACCACGAACACGACCTGCTTCCCGGTCTGCGGCAGCCGGACCAGCGTGGCCAGGCAATAGCCCGAGCTGCTGATGAATCCGGTCTTCCCGCCCAGGACCTCCAGCTCGCCCGACCGGACGAAGCGGTTCGTGCTGTTGACGTGCACGTTGCGCCTCAGCGGCACGAAGTCGTAGTCGGCCTTGCGCATGACGCTGCTGATGCGGTCGTCCGCCACGGCATACGTCAGCAGATGCGCCAGCTCGTAGGCGGTTGAGACGTTGCCCGACAGCAGCCCGGACGGATCCTCGAAATGCGTGTTGGCGAGGCCCAGCTCGCGGGCCTTCTCGTTCATGCGGGCGATGAAGCCGTCGGTGCCGTAGGGTGAGGTGCGCGCCAGCACGCGGGCGGCGGCGTTGTCGGACCCGATGAGCAGCAGATGGAGCAGCTGGTCGACCGTCACCGTGTAGCCGGCACGGAGATAGGTCGTGGAGGCCCGCGCCACGTCGGTCCTCACCACCTTGACCTCTGTGGAGGGGTCGGTCAGTGATTCCAGGAACACCAGCGCCGTCATCACCTTGGTGATGCTGGCGATGGACCGCTGGTCGCCGGCGTTCTCCTCGAAGAGGACGGTGTCGGCCTCGGGATCGTAGATGAGGGCGGCGGCGGCCCGGGGGGCCGGCACCTCGCGGCCGCTGTCGTCGGTCCGGAACCGCGGAGTGGCAAGGGCCCTCGCCTCGCGCGCCCGTGCCGCCGCCCGGGCACGGGCGATGGCGCGCCGCCGCGCGGCCGACGAGGTGCTGGACGCCTTGGGCGCGGCCTTGCTGGCCGCCTTGGGCGCGGTCGAGACCTTGGCGGTCTTCTTCGGGGTGACCGCTTTCTTCGTGGTGCGGCTGGGAGTGGCCTTCCGGGCCGGCGCGGCCTTGGCCCGCGCGGTCTGCGCGGCGGCGTCGAGCGGGCCCGCGCACAGACACGCCAGCACCGCGGCGAGGCCGCTCAGTCGTCGAACGCGTCCGGTCGTCAGGGCCACCATGAGGAGCGGGATACAGTGACCCCGTTCCTGGGGCGCACTCCGCGATACCGAAAGTGTCGGCATTGTAGCAAAGGCACTTTAGCGCGCAAGCCCATTTCTGCGTCCGGAACCACGCCACTGCGTGTCCCGGCTACCGGAGAGAGCGACGGCCGCCGCCGATGGCCCTCGTCGCGCCGGCCGCCGGCGGTCAGGGCTGGGTGAGTGCGACCGTCAGCAGCAGCGCGCGCTGCGTGCCCTTCCACGCATCGGTGGCGTCGAAGGCTTCGGCCAGGGAATGGGCGCCGCTGCCCCGCCCGCCGCCGTCGATGGTGAGGGCGGCGATGCCGAGACTCTGGGGGTAATTCGCGTCGGTGGACCCTTCGTCCATCGACACCGGCAGGCCGAGCGCGCGGGTGACCGACGCGGCCGCCTGCACGATGGCCGAGGTGGCCTCGGCCCGGCCCGCCGGCCGGTTGCCGACCAGCGTCTTCTCGACGGTCAGCGCATGACTGCCCCACCGCAGGTTTTCGGCGGCCACGGCGTCGTCCACGGCCTTGTGGAACTTCGCGTCGAGCGACTGCAGCGAGGCGGCGTCGGCCGAGCGCATGTCCACCTCGGCCCACGCCTCGAAGGGGATGGAGTTCACGGAGGTGCCGCCGCCGATCCGGCCGACGTTGAACGTCGTCTTCGGTTCCGTCGGGACCTGAAAGTCCGCGATGGCGGCCATGGCGCGGCCGAGGGCCTGGATCGGATTGACCATCCCGAAGGCGCCGTAGCTGTGCCCGCCCGGGCCCTTGAAGGTGACGCGGTAGCGGAGGCTGCCGACCGAGATGTGCGTGATGCCCAGGCCGGTGCCGTCAATGGAGACGAACCGGTCGATCTGGCCCTTGAGGCCTTCGTCGAAGAGGTACTTCACGCCGCGCAGGTCGCCCAGCCCCTCCTCGCCCACGTTGCCGACGAAGGTGATCGTGCCCGGCGTCTGGACGTGCCCGGCGGCCAAGGCCCTGATCACGGCGAGCTGCACCGCCAGGCCGCGGCAGTCGTCGCCGATGCCGGGCCCGCGGATGACGGAGCCCTCGCGGGTCGTCTTCACGTTGGTGCCTTCGGGAAAGACGGTGTCGAGGTGGGCGGCCAGCACGAAGTGCGGCCGGCGCGCCGCGCCAGGGCGCTCCCCAAGGACGTTGCCCACCGTGTCGATGCGCACGTTCTGCAGCCCGAGTTCCCGGAACTTCCGCGCGTAGACCTCTGCGCGCCCCGACTCCTTGAACGGCGGCGCCTCGACCTCGCAGATCTCGATCTGCTCGGCGACGGTCCGTGCCTCGTCGGCCCGCGCAGACTCGAGTGCGCTCTTCACCGAGGTGTCCTGCATGAGCTTGGAACCCAGCTGTGCCGCGTCCTGCTGGGCCAGGGCCGGCGCGGCGGAGAACGCCGCGAGGACGGCGAGAACGGTGGCGGCAGTGCGCATGGCCCCGCATTTTAGCGCTCGCCACGGCTCGTCCGCCGCCCCGGGGCACTCCCGCGTGTCATTGGTCCCACCACCGGCGGCAGCCGTCGAGCTCACCGCGGTACGGCTGGGCCTGTCTGCGCTACAATGCCGAGCTCGAAGGCACGCCTGAGGTTCCGGTGCCGTCCGAGTCCCGCGATGGGGACACGTTTCGCTCGGACGATCACACTCCCGCGGTCGTGCGTTCGACGTCTTGCCTGCCTTGTTCGTCCGCCGCCGGGAAACACCCGGAGTTTGGCGTCCAACGTGTCGCACGGCTCACCCCGCGTCCAGGGTGAGCGCGAGGGTCCCGCTGCGAAACCCGGGAATCCCTGTGGGAGACGTTCATGACGTTCAAGACGGGAGTCGTCCTGGCTCTGGTCGCTGCCCTGTCGGCGGCGATACCGGCAAGCGCCCAGGACTTTCGCGGCCGCATCAACGGGACGGTCACGGACGACACGGGCGGCGTGCTGCCCGGTGTGACGGTCACCGTATCGAGTCCGGCGCTCATCCAGGCGCAAACCCAGGTCACGGGCGCCGACGGGCAGTACCGCTTCATCGCGCTGCCGCCCGGGCTGTACGAAGTGACGTTCGAACTGGCCGGGTTCCAGGGCGTCAAGCGCGAAGGCATCCGCGTCGTCATCAACACCACCCTCTCGGTCGACCAGCAGCTCCAGGTCGCCACCCTGCAGGAGACGGTGACGGTGACCGGCGCCTCGCCCGTCGTGGACACGACCACGAACACGATGGCGACGAACTTCACCAAGGAGCTGCTCACCGAGATCCCCAACGCGCGCGACGTCTGGGCGGCCATGGCGCAGGCGCCGGGCATCCAGATGAACGGCTACGACGTCGGCGGCTCCCACACCGGCACGCAGACCGGGTACGTCACCTACGGGCTCAACGTCCAGAACCAGACGAAGATCGAGGGCATCGACACCACCGAAGGCAACAGCGCGAACGCCGGCTACTTCGACTTCGGCAGCTTCGAGGAGTTCCAGGTGGGCGGCGCCGGCAGCGACGCCACCAATTTCGCTCCGGGCGCGTCGCTCAGCGTCAGCGTGAAGTCGGGCGGTGACCGGCTCTCGGGCAACTGGTACAGCGACTACGTCGGCAAGAAGTTCATCTCCGACAACGTGCCCTCGAACCTCAAGACGGCCAACACGCGCGACGACAACGGCTTCTTCGTCCGGAACCCGATCAACAAGGGCAATCCGGTCGACCACCAGTACGACCTGAACTTCAACGTCGGCGGCCCGCTCTGGAAGAAGAAGGCCTGGCTGTTCTACAGCTACCGCCTGAACGACCAGTACAAGTACACGCTGGGCTTCTCCGAGCTGTCCCGCTCGAAGCTGACGAACAACTACACCCTCAAGGGCACGTTCCAGCTGCCGCGCAACAACCAGATCATCGCGTTCATGAACAAGCGCAACAAGCTGCAGGACCGCCGCGACTTCGGCCCGACGACGCCGCTGAGCGCCGCGCGCTACCAGGCCTCGCGCAACTACCCCGAGAAGATCGAGTGGACCAGCGTCGTCACCGACCGCATGTTCCTCGACGTCCTGTACGGCACGTGGGGCAACTACTTCCCGCTCCGTCCCACGCTGGAGGCCGGCATCTACGACGGCCCCTGGGTGCCCGGGCGCCAGGACCTGTCCACGCTGCAGTACTTCGACGGCGGCGGCCAGGCCTCCTACCAGAACCAGAAGCGCTTCAAGCCCCAGTTCTACATCTCCACCTCGTACTTCCAGGACGGGTGGATGGGCTCGCACGACTTCAAGTTCGGCTTCGACTGGAAGAAGGATCGCCGCAACTTCTTCCAGGACCAGCCGTTCGACATCTTCTACCGCGACGCGAACGCGACCACGACGAGCCAGGTGGACCTGTACAACTCGCCCACCTCGCCCATCAACGACGTCAAGTACACCAGCGTGTGGCTGAGCGACACCTGGAAGATGACGGACCGCATCACCGTCAACTACGGCGGTCGCATCGAGCACTACACGGACGGCTGGCCGGATCAGCAGTTCGCGCCGAACGGCCACCCGGCGCTCGCCAACTGGCCCGCCGACGTCAACCCCACCGAGCGCGCCCGCTACCTGGCCTTCATCGCGCCGAAGCAGATTGCGGCGCAGACGGTGGCCAAGTCCACGACGTTCTCGCCGCGCGCCGGCATCACCTACGACCTCACCGGCGACAACCGGACCGTCGTGAAGGCCTTCTTCGGCCAGTTCCGCTTCAACTCGTCCGACACGCTCGCCGACCAGCAGAACCCGGTGGGTCAGGCGCGCCTGCGCTACGCCTTCCTGCCCTGCACGGCCACGCGCACCACCGGCTGCGACCTGAACGGCAACCGGCTGCTCGACGGTCCGCAGGAGCTGGGCGCCTTCAACAGCACGCAGGGCGGCGCCGGCTTCGTCACCGTCGACCCGAACATCGTCCGGCCGACGTCGAACGAGTTCTCGTTGAGCGTCGAACGCGAGATCCGGCAGGGCCTGTCGGGCCGCGCGTCCTACGTCTACAAGAACATCCGCAACGAGTGGAACGAGGTCGACGCCGCGCGCATCGGCCTCTACACCAACACGTTCAACTTCACGGACATCGGCCCCGACGGCGTGTCCGGCACGGCGGACGACAACGTGATCCAGCTGCTGGATCGTCCGCAGTCGGCACCGACCGACCGCGTCTACACGAACCCGGACGGCCTGGACCACTCGGACTTCAACACGTTCGAGGTGGCCCTCAACCGCCGCTTCTCGGGCAAGTGGATGCTGCTCACCTCGGCGGCCGTCACGCTGTCCAACGAGCTCCCCAGCATGACCTCGTCCACGAGCGCCACGGGCGTGGCCGGCAACCTCCGCAGCTACTTCTACCGGCCGTCGCAGCTCACGTTCGGCGACAACGGCTACGAGACGCTCAGCACCTGGAACTACAAGATCGTCGGCCGCTACGTGCTGCCGTTCGACCTTGGCCTGTCGGGCTCCTGGAAGGTGCAGTCCGGCAACCAGTGGGGCCGCGCCACCAACGTCAACTTCCCCGGCGATGGCGCGCAGAACGTCCGCATGGAGGAGGCGACCGCGAACCGGGCGCCCGCGGTGAGCATCCTCGACATGCGCGTCGACAAGTCGTTCCGGTTCGGGCGCTTCGGCAAGGTCACGGGCCAGATCGACGTGTTCAACCTGGCCAACACCGGCACGGTGACGGTGTTCCGCACGCTCACCGGCGCCACGTTCAAGGAAGTCCTCGGGATTCTGGACCCGCGCGTCGTGCGGTTCGGCATCCGGTACGACTTCTAACCGGTCCGGCGCGCAGCGCCGCGAGTTGCCCCCACGGGCCGAGGGTTCCGCCTAGGGAACCCAGGGCGGCTTCACCATCCGGTGGAGCCGCCCATTCTTTTCTCCAGCTCATCAGTTTCGGCACTGCAGTGCCGTCCTGATTTCCGCCACACGGGCGCCGGCCTCCGTGGTAGTGTGTCGCGCGCCTTTTTCATGTCGCGACGCGCGTGGTCCCCTCACCTCGCCGCCGTGGCCGGTTATGTCGTGGTGGCGGTGGCCTTCTCCTGGCCCCTGGCACCGCATCTCGCCACGCATCTCACCGGGGATCCGGGGGGCGATACCGGCGTGTACGTCTGGAACCAGTGGGTGTTCCAGAACTCGGCGTTCACCGAACATCGCAATCCCCTCACCACCGAGCGGATCTTCTCCACCACCGGGCGGCCGGTGGATCTGACGCAGCACAACTACACGCTGTTCGCCAACCTCCTGTCGGTGCCGATCGGGCGGTGGCTTCCGCCGGTGCCTACGTTCAACCTGGTCTACCTCGCGACGGTCGTGATCACGGCGTGGATGACGTTCGTCCTCGCCCGGCGCGTCTCCGAGGGCGCCACGTTCGAGTCGTGGCTGGCGGGGGCGGCATTCGCCTTCGGGCCCGTCCTCGTGGCGAGATCGACCGGGCACTTCAGCCTCGTCGCGGCGGCGCCCCTGGCGGCGTTCCTCTGGGCGCTCCACCGGGTCGAGCGCTCCCAGTCCTTGAAGGACTCCCTGCTGGCCGGGCTCGCAGTGGCGTGGGCGGCCGGCGGTGATGCCTACTACTCCGTCTACTGCCTGGACATCGCCGCCATCTACGCCGTGTCCCGCGTGCTTCGGCTCGAATGGCGCCCAGGCTGGCGGCGCGGCGCGGGCGTCTGGCTGCTGGATCTCGCGATCGTCCTCATGGCCGCCCTGGTGATCGGCCTCGCGACCGGCCGAGGCGGCCGGTTCGAAGTCCTCGGCGTGCCGGTCACGGTCCGGGGCCTCTACTCCCCGGTGTTCCTGCTGTCGGTGCTCGTCCTGGCCCGGGCGCTTTGGCTGCTCCATCCACTGGTCGTGGCCGTCGGGCGTCCCCACTGGCGCGCGGTCGGCCTGACGGCGGCCGCCGGCGCCGCCGGCGTCGTCGCGCTCTCGCCCACGCTGTACGGCGCGGCGACGCGCGTACTCGACGGCACCTGGGTCTCGCCGCCCGTCTACTGGCGCAGCAGCCCGGCCGGCGTGGATCTCCTCGCCCTGATCGCGCCGAATCCGTCCCACCCCCTGGTGCGGGCGCTGGTGGGTTACGAACTGGAGTCCGCGCCCACCGTGTTCGTCGAATACACGGCGGCCGTGGGGCTCGTCGTCCTTGGCGTCATCGTGGTGGCCATGTGGAAGGCCGGCTTCCGGGACCGCGGGTGGACGTGGACCACCGCGATCTTCGCGGCGCTGTCCCTCGGTCCCTTCGTGCACGTGGGTGGGGCGAACACCTACGTACCGGGACCGTGGGCGTTCCTTCGGTACGTGCCTGTCGTGAATCTCACGCGCATGCCCGGACGCTTCGCCGTGGTGGTGGCCCTGTGCGCCAGCGTGCTGTTCGCGCTGGCCCTCCGCGCGCTCGGCGATCGCTGGCCCGCCCGCCGGCGGACCATCATGGCCACGGTGGCGTGCCTGCTCGCGTTCGAGCTGCTGCCGGCGCCGCGGCCCCTCTATTCGGCGGCCGTGCCCTCGGTCTACACGATCATTCGCGACGACCCGCGCGACGTGCGGGTGCTGGAACTGCCGTTCGGCGCGCGCGACGGCGTGACGTCCATCGGGGACTTCTCCGCGAGATACCAGTTCTATCAGACCGTCCACGGCAAGCCCCTGGTGGGCGGCTACCTGTCACGCGTCTCGGCGCGGCGCTTCCGGGAGCTGGCCGCGACGCCCACACTGGGGAGCCTCATCACGCTCAGCGAAGGGAAGGCGCTCACCGAGGCACAGACGGCGGCCCTGGCGGAGCGCGGACCGAGCTTCATGAGCCGCCGGTCCGTCGGATGGGTGGTCATCCACCGCGGGCGCGCATCGCCGGCCCTGGTCGAGGCAGCCACGCGCACCTTCGATCTCGAGCTCGTGGCCGAGGACGGCGAAACCGAGCTGTATCGGCCGCGCGGGGTCGGCGGACCGGCGCCCTCCACGTCGGCGCGCTGAGCCGCCCACGGACGTCCGGCCCTCGGCAGCGCGGCGGTCGGGCCGCGCCCGCTCTCGAACTGCGGGCGCTGGCCACTGTACACTTCACGGAATGGCCCCTCCGTGGTGGTTCCTGGTCGTGTATGCCATGTCCGGCGCCGCCGCGCTCGTCTACGAAGTGGCATGGACCAGGCTCCTGACGCTGTCGCTGGGACACGGCGTGGCCGCGGCCTCGACCGTGACGGCGGCGTTCATGGGCGGGCTGGCGATTGGGGCCGCCGTCGCCGGGCCGGCCAGCGACCGCCTGGGCCGGGCCGTGGCGATGCGCCTCTACGCGGGCCTGGAGATCGCCATTGCCCTCCTGGCGCTGGCGCTGCCCCTCGGCCTCTCGTTCCTCGATCCGCTCCTGAGCCGGGCGTATGCCGACGGCACGCCCGGCCTGGCGTTCCCACTCATCCGGCTGGTCGCCAGCCTGATCCTGGTGGCCCTGCCCGCCGTGGCGATGGGCGCCACCTTTCCGCTGGTGGCTCGTTGGTACGTGCCCTCGGCCCGGTGGGCGACGCGGGACGCCGGCGCCCTGTATGCGGCCAACACCGCCGGCGCGGCCCTCGGGGCCCTGGCCACCGGATTTGCGCTGGTGCCCTGGCTCGGCCTTCGGGGGACGACCTGGGTCGGCGTGGCCCTGAACGCCATCGTCGCGGCCAGCGCCTGGTGGCTGGCCAACGCCTCGATCGACGAGCCGGCCGCCGCCCCCGCGGCCCAGGACGCCGCCCCCACCTCAGGCCGCCGCCGCAAGGGCGGGACGCCGGTGAAGCGCGAGGTCGTGCCGCGGCCGTGGGTGGCAGCCTGGGCGATGGCGGCCTCGGGGTTCCTGTCGCTGGCGCTGCAGATCGTCTGGTCGAGGCTGCTCGCCCAGGTGCTCGGTCCCACGTCCTATGCGTTCAGCCTGGTCGTGGCCACCTTCATCCTCGGCCTCGCCGTCGGCGCCGTCGTCGGCCGGCGCCTGGCCGTCGGCAGCCAGCAGCCCGCCGCCGGGCTGACCGGGGCCATCGCCCTCGCGGTCCTGGCCGCCGTCGCCGCGGTCTGGACCATCGACTTCGGCCTGATGACGGTCGCCCACGCCGTCGCCGCGCCCGACGCGACGTTTGCCTCGGTGCTCACCCGTCAGGTCGGTCTCGTGGCGCTCTGGCTCCTGCCGATCGCCCTGGCGCTGGGATGCGTCTTCCCCTTCGCCCTCCGGACGGGCATCGGGCCCGAGAGCGCGCTGGGCGCGGATCTGGGCCTCATCTACGCGCTGAACACCGTCGGGGCGATCGCGGGCGCGCTGGCGGCCGGGTTCCTCATCATCCCGGCGCTCGGCCTGCACGACAGCCTTCGGTGGGTCGGGGCGGGAACCGCGGTCGCCGGGCTCGCCTGCCTCGCGGCCGCGCGGCCCGCCGGCACGGCCCGCCTGGCGGCGACCGCGGCACTGCTCGCGGCGCTGGGCGCAAGCCTGGGCCTGCCGCGCTGGGACCGGGAGCTGTTCGCGAGCGGCGCCTACAAGTACGCGTCCTCATTGACGCCCGAGGCCCTCCAGGTCGCGCTCCACGCGGGCCGCCTCGTGTATTACGCGGAAGGGGCCACGGCCACCGTTTCCGTCCGCGAGGGCGCCGGCACCACCTCGCTGGCCATCGACGGAAAGGTGGACGCCTCCAACTCGGGCGACATGCTGACCCAGCGCCTGCTGGCGCACGTGCCCCTGCTGCTCCACCCGGCGCCGAAGCGGGTGGCCATCCTGGGTCTCGGCAGCGGGGTCACGCTGGGTTCGGCGCTCACCCACCCGATCGAGCGGGCCGACGTCCTCGAGATCTCGCCCGAGGTCGCGGAGGCCTCGCGGTTCTTCGATCCCGAGAACGGCGGCGCCCTTCGGGATCCCCGGACCCGCCTGCTGCTCGGCGACGGCCGCACCCACATCCGGCTGACCCACGAGCAGTACGACGCCATCATCTCGGAGCCGTCGAACCCGTGGATGGCCGGCATCGCGTCGCTCTTCACGCGCGAGTTCTTCGCCGCGGCCAAGGCCCGCCTGGCTCCCGGGGGCGTGCTGTGCCAATGGGCGCACACCTACGACATCAGCGCCGACGACCTGAAGTCCATCGTCGCGACCTTCGCGGCCGTGTTCCCCGACGGCACGCTCTGGCTCGTCGGGGACGGCGACGTGCTGCTCATCGGATCGAATCAGCCCCTCGCCCCCCAGATCGCGGCCATCCCCGAACGGCTGGCGGCCAGGGACACCGCCCGCGCCAACCTCGCGACGGTGGGGGTGCGCGACGGCTTCGCCCTCACGTCGCTGCTGGTCACCGACGGCCCGGGCATCGCGGCCTTCGCGGGCGGCGCCCCGCTCCAGACCGACGACCATGCCCCGGTGGAGTTCACGGGTCCGCGGACGGTGTTCTCCCGCGGCGGCCCCGACAACGCCGCGGCCCTCCGGGCCCTGGCCGCCGAGCATCCCGTCGCGGTGGTGACGGCGGCCAGGCAGGCGGCCTCCAGCGCCTCGTGGCGAGATCGGGGCTGGATGCTGCTGGATGCCAGCGCCGCGGTCCCCGCCTGGTCGGATTTCGCGACGGCCGTTCGCATGGACCCGCGGGACACGCGGGCGCTGGAGGGGCTGGTGCGGGCCGGCGGCGCCACGAACCGGGCGTCGGAGACGGCTGATGTGCTGCGGGCGGCTGCCGCGCCGCCCGAGCACGTAGAAGCCCAGATGGCGCTTTCGCGCTTCCTCGCCGCGACCGGGGCGGTCGCCGACGCCGCGCAGGTGGCGTTCGCGGCGGCCGAGCGCGATCCCTCGAACCTGGCCGTGCTGGAACAGCTCGCCTCGGTGGTGGCCGACGCCGGCGACCGCGAACGCCTGCTGCCCATCGTCTCGCGGATGCGCGCCATCGCGCCGACGGCGGACGCCACCCGGTACTACTCGGCCAGCCTGCTCTTCATGGAGGGACGCACCGAGCTGGCCGTCGGCGAGGCCCGGGCGCTCCTGGCCGCCACGCCCACGCACGCCAAGGGCCACAATCTCCTGGGCGCCGCCCTCGCGACGCTCGGCCGGCGCGACGAAGCGCGGGACGCCTTCCTGGCTTCCATCAAGGCGGACCCCCGCGATCCGTCGACCTACACGAACCTCGCGCTGCTGGAGCTCGAGGGTGGCAACGCCGCCGCCGGCCTGCAGCGGCTGGCCGAGGCCCTGACGCTCGATCCCGGCTCCGCCGCGGCGCGCGAGGCGTTCGATCGCGAGCTCGCGCGAACGCCGGGTCCCTGACACCACGCTCCGGCCCGCCGTCATCCAAAACCGCGAACGACAATCCAGCACGGCGTTCGTCGTACGGCTGCGCCTCGGCCGTCATGCGCCGATTACTGGCGTGGCGTATGACGAATTGCGACTGCTTTTGAGTCGCCCTGAGGCGATGCCGAATCCGATCGCGCCTACTGAGTGGCAGCGTTCTCGGGTACGGAACTTGCGAAGCGTCGGAACGGGAGATCGAAAGATGAGCGTCGTGAAGCTCCTGGGGTTCGGCACCATGCCCTGCGGCTGTGTCATCGGCCGCTACCGCGACGTGGCCAGCACCCGCGAAGTCGTCTACGTGGAGCAGAAGGGGCCGCAGTGCCTCAGCGCCTCCCACCGTCAGAACCACACGATCTCGGCGATCCGCGACGGCCGCCGGCCCGATGCCTACAGCAGCGCGGGCGTCGTCGCCATGCGCGCCTCCTGACGCGCCGCGCCCCAGGGGCGCCTCCCTTCGACCGCGCGAAGGCGGGTACAATTCGCGCGCGTGCCCTCCCGTGCTCTTCGCCCGTATGACACCGTCCAGGCTGGACGCGCCACGATCAGGTTCTTCCTCGGCGACTGCACCGACGTCCTGGCCCGCCTGCCGCCCCGGACGCTGAACGTCGTCATCACCTCGCCCCCGTACAACCTCGGCGTCCGCTACCGGACCTACGACGACGGCCAGCCCCGCCAGGCCTATCTGGAGTGGACGGGCCGGTGGGCGGCCGGCGTGGCGCGGGCCCTGGCCCCGGCGGGGTCGCTGTTCCTGAACGTCGGCGGCAAGCCGACGGACCCGTGGACGGCCCTCGACGTCGCCCAGGCCGTGCGGCCGCACCTGCACCTGCAGAACCTCATCCACTGGGTGAAGTCGATCGCCATCGAGCGGGAGGCGGCCGGCGGCCGGTCGGGGCTGGCGGACGACCTGGCGGTCGGGCACTACAAGCCCATCAACTCGGCCAGGTTCCTGAACGACTGCCACGAGTTCGTCTTCCACTTCACGCCGGACGGCACGACGCGCCTGGACCGCCTCGCCGTCGGAGTGAAGTACCAGGACCAGTCGAACGTCAGCCGGTGGCGCGGCGCCTCCGGAGGCCTGCGCTGCCGCGGCAACACCTGGTTCGTGCCCTACGAGACGATCCAGAACCGCTCCGAGGACCGGCCCCACCCGGCCACCTTCCCGCCCCGCTTGCCGGAATACTGCATCCGTCTGCACGGCCTCTCGGACGCGGGCGTCGTCGCCGACCCGTTCCTGGGCCTGGGCGCCACCACCGTGGCCTGCGCCCGGCTCGGCGTGGACGCGATCGGCATCGAGATCGACGAGCACTACCTGAAGGAAGCGATCGCCCGTACGCGGGCGGCCGCCGCCCGGGGCGAGCCGCGCACCCGGCGCCGCTCTGCGGTATAGTCCCCGGCCATGTCTCCACGCGCCCTCGTCAGTTGGCTCGGCGCGCTCACCGTCCTCGCCCTGGTGCCCGTCCCGGACGCCAGCGCGCAGGGCGGAGGCGCGGCCGCGGCCCCTCCTCCACCCCCGCTCGTGCAGGTCGGCCAGCCGATGCCCGACTTCACGCTGCCCTACCTGGAACCCGCCCCCGACGGCGGGCGTCCGGCGTCCAAGACCTTCGCGCTGTCGTCCCTCAAGGGGAAGCAGTCGGTGGTGATCGCCTTCTTCCCGGCGGCCTTCTCGCCTGGTTGAACGACAGAGATGTCCCGGTACCGGGACGCATACGCGCAGTTCGGCGCGAACAACGCCGCGATCGTCGGCATCAGCGTCGACTCCACCTGGTCGAACATGGCCTTCCGCACCCAGATGGGCCTGGACTTCCCGCTCGTCTCCGATTTCAAGCGTGAATACACGCGGCGCCTCGGCGTGCTCGACGAGGGCAGCGGCACCGCCAGGCGCTTCACGTTCGTCGTGGACGAAGAGGGCATCGTCCGGCACATCGACAGCGCCGCCGCGGCACTCGATCCCACCGGCGCGCTGGGCGTCTGCACGCTCCTCAAGAAGAAGTAGCGGCCCGAGGGGGTCCGGCCGGTGCGCCGGGCCCCTCACCCGCCCGCCTCCCCCTCCGTCCGACGGCTCAGCCGTTTTCACACATAACGCCTTCGGTCGGTTGCCGATAGGTCCATCTCTGTCCCAGATGTATACTGGGCCGCAACCGTGGACCTCCGCCAACTCGAGATCATTCGCGCCATCGCCGAAACCGGATCTTTCACCGCTGCCGGGCACAAGCTGCACGTCTCGCAGTCGGCCATCAGCCGCCAGATCCTGCTGCTCGAAGACGAACTGAAGACGCCCGTCTTCCTCCGGATCGGCCGCCGCATCCGCATCACGCCCGCCGGAGAGTCGCTCCTCCAGTTGAGCCATCGCGTCTTCCAGGACCTGGCCGACACCGTTGCCGGCATCAGCGACAGCCAGGAGACCCTGCGCGGCACCGTGCGCATCCTGGGCGGCATGACCGTGTGCCTCTACGTCATCCCCGCGCTGTTGTCCGAGCTGACGCGCCAGCATCCGGGCATCGACGTCAAGATCATCAATGCCAGCACGGACCGGTGCGTCCAGCACCTGCGCGCCGGCACCGGCGATCTGGCGCTGTTGACGCTCCCCATCCGGGACGCCGACATGGTGACGGTTCCGGTGCTGCAGGAAGAGCTGCTGGTCGTGACGGGGACCAAGCACCCGCTGACGAAGAAGCGGAAGGTCAACGCCCAGGACCTGGCGGCCCAACCCTTCGTGCTGTTCGAGGCCGGCTCCAACACCCGGCGGGTGGTGGACGAGTTCTTCGCGTCGGCCGGCATCGAGCCGCGCATCGTGATGGAGACCGAGAACGTCGAGATCCTGAAGGCCCTGGTGCGCCACGGCCTCGGCATCACCATCGTCTCGTATCAGTCGGTGGCCCGGGACGTCGCCAGCGGCCACCTGCACTGCGCGCGCATCGATGGGCGCCCGCTCATCCGCGAGACGGGCTGGGTCTACCCGAAGATGAGCCGCACGCCGCGCGCGGTGGACGAGGTGATCAAGGCGTTCGAGAAGGTCCGGCCCCGCCTCCGCCTCGCCCCCTGAGCGAGGCGCCGGGCCCGGCTACTTCGCCATCGCCGCGGCGCCCGCCTCCGCCACGACGCGGCCCAGCGCGGCCACGGCGTCGGCGATGTCGGCCGTGGTCAGGGTGACGAAGCTCAGCCGCATGGTGCGCGAGTCCGGCGACTCCGTGTAGAACGGCGCGCCGGGCACGAAGGCGATGCCGGCCTCCACGGCCTTCTCGAGGAGCGGCATCGTGTCGTAGCCCTCGGGCAGTCGGACCCAGAAGAACATGCCGCCCTTCGGCTCCCGCCAGGTGGTGCCCGGGGGCATGGTGGCGCGCAGCGCCTCGGCCATGGCATCGCGCTGGGCGCGGTAGCGCTCGCGAATGGTGGGCACGTGCCGGTCCAGGAACCCGTCCTTCACGATCTCGTACACCACGCGCTGGTTGAAGCCGGGCGTGTGCAGGTCCGCCGCCTGCTTGCCCGACAGGATCTTCGAGTGCAGGGCCCTGGGCGCGACGAGGAAGCCGAGGCGGAAGCCCGGCGTGAGGACCTTCGAGAACGATCCGAGATAGACGCAGCCGTCGGGCCAGCGCGACGTCATCGACGGCGGCGGCGGCTCGTCGAACCAGATGTCGCCGTACGGGTTGTCCTCCACGATGGGCACGCCGGCCTCGGCGGCAGCGGCGACGATCGCGTCCCGCCGGGCGTCGCTGATCTGGCCGCCGGTCGGGTTCTGGAAGTTCGGGAGCAGATAGGCGAAGCGGGTTCCAGGGGCGCGCGTGGCCAGATCGCGGATGCTGTCGGCGGTCGGGCCCTCGTCGTCGGCCTGGATCGGCACGAAGACCGGCTCGTAGGGCACGTAGGCCTGCAGGGCGCCCAGGTAGGTCGGCTGCTCGACCGCCACCGGGCTGCCCGCGTCGACGAGCGCCTTGGCCACCAGGTCCAGCCCCTGCTGCGACCCGGTCGTGATGAGCACCTGGTCCGCCTCGACGGTGTAGCCGGGGCGCGAGAGCCGTGCCGCCACCCACTCGCGGAGCGGCGTGAAGCCCTCGCTGGCCGCGTACTGCAGCGCGGCGGCCGGTGCGTCCGTGAGCACGCGCTCGCAGGCCGCGCGGATGGCTTCCACCGGGAAGGTCAGTGGCGAGGGCAGGCCCCCGGCCATCGACTTCACGCCGGGCCGTTCAGCCACCTTCAGGATCTCGCGGAGCACGGAGGGGTGCATTCGGTCGCAGCGTCGGGCCAGGGTCCACGGTGTCATGAGCGCCTCGAAGTCGCTCAGATTATGCCGCGCAAGCCGGGCCGTCACAATGCGGAGGGGACGGCCGACGTCACATCCCTGGAGAACATTGGTGCAATTCGATCATTCTATTTCGCATCTGGACCCACGATGACTACGATGCGCCCGATGTACCGTGGAGGCCTTGTCATGAGCCCGACCCCTGATCGCGTCATCAGCATCGCCCTCAGCGACGCCGAATGGCGCGCGTTCACCGCGCTGCAGCCCGAGCCCGTGTCCTGGCTGAAGTCCCGGATCCTGGAGTCGATCGCCACCGCGAAGCCGGCGCCGCAGGGCGCGGCGCGTCCGGTGTCCGAGCGGAACTAGCGCGCGCCGGCTGCGCCGGCTCCCGCGCCTACTGCTTCGAGGGCGGCGGCGGCTGGCGCAGCGTGTACGACGTGCGGTTCCACACGCTCAGGCCTTCCCGCTTCACCTTCACCTCGATCTTCCGCGTGCGCTTCAGGGGATCGGGATTGCTCGAGTAGTAGCCCACCACGTAGTAGTCGCTCGTCTCCGCGTCGATCCGCTTCAGGCCCTTGTCGAAGTTGTTCTGGTTGACGATGGCGATGCCGCCCGTCTCGTCGGCCAGCACGCGCAGGCTGTCCTGCGTCTTCCGGATGTGCTGGGCGAAGTCCGACGGGTCCACGGTCTCGTCCAGGTCCTGCCCGGCCACGAGCCCGCGCGGGTCGATCGTGTAGAAGGTGGCATTGGCGCGGTTGGCGGCGCGCGTCAGGTCGGCCAGCTCGCGGGCCAGGTCGGCGTCCGCGAACTGCTGCCCCTGGTTGAACTGCCGGTTCATCTCCTGGCCTTCTTCCGGCGTCTGGCCGAAGCGCCCGCCGTAGACCGGGTCCTCCCCCATCCGCTGCTTCTCGAACGGGTTGAAGTCGAAGCCGTTGCTCACCCACACCACGGCCTTCCGCCGGTTCGTGACGCGCTCGAGCTGCGACACGATGTCCCGGGCCGTGGAGAAGGCGACGTGGGCCCGGTAGCGGACCTCCGCCGGCCCCTGCGGCCCGTCCTGCCCCTGGATGATGTCCGAGGGCTTCAGGCCGTTGCCCGTGATGCGCTTGATGGACTCGGTGAGGACCTTCCGGTCGTAGGTCAGGTCGATGGCCAGCGACGACGGCCCCGTGGACACGATGCCGAACATGTCGCCTTCGTGGACGAGGGTGTTCGAAATCCGCTTGAAGAGGTCGCGGATCCGCCCCGTGTTGCGGAAGTCCAGGTGCAGGTCGTCGACGATCAACAGGAAGATGCGGCCGGCGGCGTCGTTCCTGGGCCGGGCCGTCGGGAGGATGATGCCCTCCTGGGTCGGCGGCGGCGGGGGCGCCTGCAGGTTCAGCACGCGGCCGCCGTGCACGAGCGTCATCGACGCCAGTTCCTGCTTCACGCCGTCTTCGTAGATCTCGATGTCGTCCTTCGTGAGATCCGCCACGAACTGATCGCGCTCGTCGCGAGCGATGACGTCGGTGGTCACCAGGTCCACCGACGCGCGGAAGACGTTGTCCGGCCCCGGCGGCCGCCCCTGCTGCTGGCCCGCCGCCGGCTGCTGGGCCTCGAGCGCGGCTGACGACGCGAGCAGCGTGCCGAGCGCGAGCCCGACACCGGCGACGGCGAGGCGGCGATAGGTCATGGGCATCAGTATAGACACAGTCACGGGCCGGGCGGCCGGGCCTGACGCCTCTGGCCAGCCAGGTCAGCTGTCGGCCGCGTCGAGGGCGTCGGTCAGCGCATCGAGGTCGCGATCCACGGACTGCATGCCCGCCAGGACCGCCTCTGGCGTGGTCCAGCAATCGGGGTCGAGGGCCTCGAGGCGCTGGCGCCAGCCGGCCACGATGTCGGCCGGTGCGGCGCTGGCGTCGATCCGCGCACGCAGCTCGTCGTGGCGGCCGCGCAGGCTCGCGGCGATGCCTCGCCCGAGCAGCTGTCCGAGGAGATCCGGCCCGGGAGCGCGGGCCGTCGAAGGGCCGTCCGCCGACGGAGATTCCACCACCAGTGCCTGCGTCGGCCGGGCGGCGTCGGTGGCCGTGAGCTCGCGGGCCGGCTCTTCCGATCGTGACGTGTCCGGCGCGACGTTCGCGTCGGCGTCGGCGTCGGCCTCGGCCGGCCTCGGCCGGCGGCGCCTGGGCGGCAGGGGGGCCTCCACTTCGACGGGAGTCATCGACCCGACGTCGAGGATGTAGGTCCAGTCGAAGTCGATGTCCGGGTACTGCTCCTCCAGCGAACGCATGGCGGACTCGTCGAGCGCGGGCCGCCCGATGCGCAGGCCCGGAGCCGTGCGGTACCAGTAGAGCACCCGCGGCGGCTGCCCGGGCGCCGGCACGTGGAGCAGGAACGTGTTCTCGTAGCCCCGGCGGTCCGCCGTCAGTCGCAGGTACGGCACGGTTCGCTAGCGGCGCTTGCCAGTCGGCCGCTTGCCCGCCGCCGGTTTGGCCGCCGGCTTCGCTTTGGCCGCCGGCTTGGCCGCCTTGGCGGGGCTTGCCGACTTGGCGGCGGGCCTGGCCGACGACGCCTTCGCCGGAGCCGCCTTGGCGGCCGGCTTCGCGGAGGCGGGCTTGCCGGGTGAGGGCTTCGACGTTGCCGCGGGCTTCGACGTCGCGGCGGGCTTCGCCGCCGGCTTGGCCGGCGCGGCCTTGGCGGGCGCCGCCTTCGGGGCAGCCTTCGCGGGCGGAGCCGCTGACGGCAGTGCCGGCGCCTTCGCCGCGGCCGCCGGCTTCGACGCCGAACTCGCGGCCGCCGGCTTGGACGGCCCCGACTTCGGAGCGGCCGGGCTCTTGGCGGGCGGCGCGACCACGGCCTTCGGCGCTGGCGTGGAAGGGGCCGGCGCCGCGGGCGACGGCTTGGCGCCGCCGGCCGGTCGCCCGCTCGACGGCTTTACCGCCGTCCCGGGTTTCCCGGCGGGGGTCCCCGGCGCCGCGGCCGCTGCAGCCGCCGCGGCCTGACGGGCCGCCGACGACTTGGCCGCAGCGACGAACTTGCCGAGCGCGGCCTTCTGGGCGGCGGTCCGGACGGTTCCCCTGGATTCGGCCGTCTTCGACGGGGCGGGCGGCGGCGGAGGCGGGGGCGGCGGAGGCGGCGGGGGGGGCGGCGGCGCCACCTTCAACTTCGGCGTGCCGGTGAGGCCGGCCTTCCTGGCGGCCGCCAGCGCCGCGTCGGGGGCCTTCTGGATCAGCGTGAACCGCATCTGGTCCAGGTGCGGGTGGTACGTCCACAACTCGGCGACCGTGACGTTGTGGTCCTTGCACAGGCGCCGCACGGTGTCGAGCGTGTGTGGCGGCACGTACAGGTGGAACGGCACGCGCAGGCGGCTGAACGGCCCCCACTGCGCCAGCGCCTCGAGGGAGTTCACGGACTCGCCGGTCTCCACTTCGATGACGGCCTCGAGCCGCCGCGCCTTGTCATTCGTGAGCAGGATGACGTCGGGCGTGAACTCGCTGGAGCCGATCACGATGGATGTCGGCGGCTCCCCGCCCACGTTGGCCACCGCGTCGTGCTTCTTCTGGTGACGCGCCTGCAGCAGTCGGATGATGCGGTCGTGCTCGAGCTGTTCGCGCACTGGCCGGACGAGGATGGGCACGCTGCCTCCGCGACACCCGCCCGATCGAGGCGGGTGAAAACAAACCCCATAATATAGCACGCACATGCGACACGAACCCCACATCCTGCGTTCTTGAGAGGCCGGTACAATCCCGCCTGGCTCCGTCCATGCCGCTCGCGCATCTCATCGGCGTTCCCCTGGACCTCGGCGGCAACCGCCGCGGCGTGGACATGGGCCCGTCGGCCATCCGCATCGCCGGACTCGCCGACCAGCTGACGGCGCTGGGCGTCACCGTCAGCGACCGCGGCGACGTGCCCTCGCCGATGCCCGAGCGGAAGGGGCCGGGCGACCCGAGCAAGCGCTACGTGAAGGACATCGCCCGCGTGTGCCAGAGGCTCTATCAGACGGCGCTCGCGTCGCTCGGCGAAGGCGCCCTGCCCATCGTGCTCGGCGGCGATCATTCCCTGGGCGCCGGGTCCGTGGCCGCCAGCGCGGCGTGGCTCCGGGCGCAGGGCAAGGCCCTGGGCGTCATCTGGGTGGACGCCCACGCCGACATCAACTCGCCCGCCACCTCGCCCTCCGGCAACGTGCATGGCATGCCGTTGGCGGCCCTCCTCGGGCGCGAGCCGCAGGAGCTCGCGCGCTTCGCGGGCTCCGAGCCGTCGGTCCGTGCCGAGCACGTCGTCCTGGTGGGCATCCGCAATCTCGACGATCGCGAGAAGGAGATCGTCCGGGAGGCCGGCGTGCACGCCTTCACCATGAAGGACATCGACCGGCTCGGCATCGGCGAGGTGATGGACCGCGCGCTCGCGGCGGCGTCGGCCGGCACGGGCGGCATCCACGTGTCGTACGATCTCGACGCGTGCGACCCGGCGATCGCGCCCGGCGTCGGCACGCCCGTCAAGGGCGGCCTCGACTACCGCGAGGCGCACTTCGTGGCGGAGGCCGTCGCCGAATCGGGCCGGATGGTGGCGCTGGACCTCGTGGAAGTGAACCCGGCGCTCGACGTCCGCAACGCCACGGCGGAGCTCGCGACCGAACTCGCGCTCTCGGCGTTCGGCAAGCGGATTCTCTGAACACGGCCCGGCCGTGGGAACCAGATCGTCCGTGCTAGAGTCCAAACCCACGTCCGGCGGCACGGAGTCCGCCGAACGTGTGTCGTTCAAGGAGCCGTAGCCGTGACTCAGCGTCGTGCATACATTTGGGCCGTGATCGTCGCGGCCGTGGCAGTGGCCGCGGGCGTCGGGACCGCGCAGGAACAGCGTGTCAGCCCCCACGAGACCGTGAAGGGCACCATCGACGGCGCCAACGTGAGCATCACCTACGGGCGCCCGGCGATGAAGGGCCGGAAGATCTTCGGCGGCCTGGTGCCGTACGGCCAGATCTGGCGCACCGGCGCGGATGAAGCCACCGTCCTCGAGACCGACAAGGCCCTGATGTTCGGACCGATCCACGTCAACCCAGGGAAGATTTCGCTCTACTCCCTCATCGACGAAAAGACCTGGCGCCTGGTGCTCAACAAGCAGGTGGGCCAGTGGGGCACCGACTACAACCAGGCCCAGGACCTGGGCCGCGTGCCGATGCGCGTGGAGAAGCTGTCGACGCCCGTGGAACGCCTGACGATCTCGCTCGACAAGAACCCCGCCGGGAAGGGCGGAGTGATCGTCATTCAGTGGGAGACGACGAAAGCGTCGGTAGTGGTCACGACGATGTGACGGCGGCTGGAGCGGGTCCGGCCGCTCCAGCCGATGTCCGGGCTCACAGGTACCCGCACTCGATGAGGCCTGCCCGGATCGACTCCAAGTGAGGCTCGGGAAGGTCGGCCGGAGCACGCTTCGAGCGGTCAATCGTCGCGCTTCGATAGTCGGGGAGCATCTTCTCGTTCGCGACGCCCTCCAGCATCCCGGGCTCGTAGGGAATCCCGAGGAGTTCGCAGGTTGACCGAAGCGTGGACTCTGGAGCGGCCAGCAGGTCCTCGAACTTGACGCACAGGCTGCGCGGATGGCGCGTCTTGAAGAACTGGTAGCACTCGACCGAGTACAACCACTTCCGGCACGCGATCTCCATCGGCTGCCCGGTTCGGCGCACCTTCGAGTTCACGCACGCCCGCCCGTCTCGCAGGATGAACACCACCGCCTGATCGCGCAGGTGCTGATTGAAGAGGGCGTTGAGCACGTCGAACGACCCCGCAGACGCCGGCGGGGGCGCCGTCTCGAGCGACAAGACCTGTTCGGTCGTGATCTTGTTGCCCCAGATTCTGCCGGCATACCGATCGGCATCCGCGTGGCATGCCGCCATGAACGCTCCGACGCGGCCCTCGAAGGTGATGGGAACCCCGGGCGGCAGCGCCTTGCCCATCAGGCACGACTCGGCGTGCTGTTCGAACCCCACTTCGAGCTGCGAGTGGTAATCGAGCAGGGCCGCCAGGAGACTGGTCCCTCCGCGACCTGCGCCTACGATCAGGAATCGGAAGTTGTCGCTCACGGCCGGCGCTCACGCGACCGCAGGCGGCCGATCGGTATCGTTGAGTGGCCAGGGCGGCGACGCACTCCGGAAGTATCGCATGGCGCACTGGGCGTCCCCGTCGAACGGCAGGCACGAGCCGCGCCCAAACGTCCCGGCCCCGAGGTGCCCGCGTTCGCAGTCGGCCGCGTCCCCGGCGCGCACTATGATGATGGCCGATCGAGGCTCATGTCTTGAGATCAAAGGCACGCGCGTGAACGACGACCTCCAGCGGGTGTTCCGGGACATCCACGACAAGAACAAGTGGCAATCCGCGGAAACGGTGTCGGGACTCGGATCCGAACTGACGCAGACCGCGACGCTTCTCGCAGAGCTGCAGCGCCTCCTCGCTCGGCTCGCGGTCCAGACCTTGCTCGACATCCCGTGCGGCGACCATCACTGGATTCGGTCGCTTGAGGTACCGCGCTACATCGGCGCCGACATTCTGCCTGAGCTCGTCGCGCGAAATCTGGCCGAGTTTGGCGGGGACTTCCGCGTGCTCGACATCACCACCGATCCCCTGCCGCGCGCGGATCTGGTGCTCTGCCGCGATCTCTTCGGCCACCTGTCGGACCGCCACGTGCTCGCGGCGCTCCAGAACGTCGAGCGAAGCGGCTCCTCATGGCTGGCATGCACGACGTTCACCAGCACGACGAACCAGCCGCGGGATACGGACGCGGGATGGAGGCCCCTGAATCTGCTTGCCGCCCCTTACCACCTACGCCCGGTGTGGCTCTTCAACGAACAGTGCACGGAAGGCGACGGCCGCTTCGACGACAAGTGCGTAGGCGTGTTCGACGTGAGCCGCTTGACCTGCGGCCGCTTCGCGCGCTGATTGGCGCCGTCACGCATGACCAATCCTTCGTCGGGCGGTCGCGCGAGGGACGCCGACCACGACTCATGCTCGGGCGAGAGCCGCGTTGAAAATCTCCAGATAATGGCGGTATGCCTCGGGCGCGGCCTCGAGCAACATCCGCATCACGGCGTCTGGGGCCGCCGTGATGCCGGTATCGATGGTGCGCTGCGCATGTCGTGGCTTGGGGCCATGCCAGTGGACGATGGAGACGTCGACGCCGATCCCGAACGCGGGCCGCCAGTTGAGCGTCGGCGGCAGGGGGTCCCACTCCCCCTCGCGGATGGCGGTGTTGAGAGCACCCTGGTCGTAGCTCGCGTTCGCCTGGGGAAACCGGTAATACCCGTCGCGCTCGAGCACCTGCTCGATTGCGGGCATCCTGGCACGCATCGCCGCGACGTTCATCACCATGACGCCCGAGTTGAAACCGGGCCCCACGTCCCATGGTGACGGGCGCTGCACGTCTCGCATCTCCGGGGCCGCGGCCAGAAGCGACGGCCGCGTCGCGTCGAGGTCCACCGGACCGACGAACATGACGTCACAGTCGGTGAAGAGGACGTGTTCGACATCGCGTGCTGCCTCGGCGAACGGCACCGCCAGGCACAGATAGAACCCCGTCGCGGCGTCCGGGCTGTAGCCGGTGCCTGCGTTCATTGCGCGAACGTCCTCGGCGTCGAGGCGCGAACGGAACGGCACCCTCGTCGGATGAATACTGACGCCCCGCCCGCGAAGCCAGGTTGTCAGGGCGGTTTCACCGTCGCCATCGTAGAGGCAATGGGGCTCGAGGTGCGGCGCCTGTTCGGCGGCCGTCACCACCGCCACCTGGAGCATCTGGGTGAACCACGCCGACGCGTGCTCGTTGAAGGCGAAGAACCACTTCACGGCGGCTATCCAGGTCCGCTACTTCCCGGCGCCACCACAGTACCCACGCCTGCTGACTGCAGGCTTTCCGAGCGAACGCCGACGGGCCGGCTCGTCGGGTTCCCGAGCGTTTCGCCGTGGCGGCGCCGGCGCCGGCGCCGGTCGGGCCGACTCCGACGCCCGACCGAGTTCGGCGGCGGCCACGGGCGTGGACGCCAGGGGTCGGCGCTGGTGCAATCACGGCACGCCATGGTCGGTATACTCGACACTGGAATCATGGGATCCAACGGGGTCGAATGCAGGTAGTCCCTGCTGGGCGCCGCGCGCATCAGGCCGCTTCTCACGCTAGCGACCCCTCGGGGCTCGTTCCCGACCCACACCTCACTGGTCGAGACACCGCGCTCCTGCTGCTGATCACGCTGGCAGGCGCGGCGATCCGGGTGGCTTACCAAGTGGACCGCTCGTTCGTCGGAGACGAGATCGGCACACTGATCCAGATCGAACGGAGCTACCGGTACCTCCTGACCCACTTCGAGACGTGGCTGACCATGAACTACTTCCTGGTCATCCTCAAGTTCTTTGCCGGACTGTTCGGTCCGTCGCCGCCGGTCCTCACTGCACTGCCGTTCGCCGCCGGTGTCGCCACGATTCCCTTGACGGCACTGCTGGCGCGCCAGTTCCTCCCCATGGGTGCGAGCTTGGCAGTAGCCGTCTTGATTGCGGCGAACCCGTATCTGGTGCATCAGTCTCTGAACATCCGGTCGTATTCGCTGCTGGTGGCCCTGTCGGTCCTCCTCGCCCTCCACATGCTCCGCTGGCTGCGGCAGCCCGGTTGGCGCACGGGTTGGACGTTCGGCGGCACGGCACTGCTCCTGGTCCTCATGCACCCCAACGGAGCCTATGCCGCCGCCGCGCTCGCGGCCGCGGCCGCCATGACGTCCACGGCAGAGTTCCGCTATGACAGCGGGCCCGGCACGAACCATCGTCGCTTGGTCACGTTGTTCGTGCCGACCCTTGTCGCCGGCGCGCTGTCCGCCCTCTTCTATTCGCCAATCGTGGCACAGATGCTGGCCACGCAGGTTCGCTTTCATGAAGCGGCGCCGGCCGGAGCCGCGTATGTCACGGACGTCTGGGCGATGTATTTCGGCGCGGGTTATCTGGCCTGGCCCATCGCGATCTCGACGCTCGTTGGAACGTGGTACGCCATTGAGCACCGGGCGGCCCAGCGCCTGATTTTGCCAGTGCTCGCGTTGCCGCCGACTCTGATGGCCACGCAGGGCCTGGCGCACTACCCATGGGCGTTTGCCAGGTTCCTCGTCTTCACGATTCCGTTCGTAACGATCATCGCGGTGTCCGGGCTGCAAGCGCTGACGCCACGACGCTCACGACTCGGCGCGGGAACTCTTGCCGGCCTCCTGTTGATGCCGACGCTCGTCCCTGGATTGGTCGAGTCGTTTCGTCAGAAGCACGACTATCCGTGGCTCGACGTCCGGAGGCATCTGGCCGACGGTCATCCGGGAAGCCTCGTCATCGGTCTCGACTTCTTCGCACACCATCACCTCGACCCTCGCCCTGCCGTAGAAACGTATCGACGAATCCTGCTCGGGAGTCTCGAGCCGGCGCAGGTCGAGTCGGCGGCCGCAGGTGACGGAGCACCATGGGCGTTCGTGGTCGTGCACGACGTCACGATCACGTCTCGACGTCAGGTCCACCAATACGGACGGGTCTCGGTGGTTGCCTACCCGCTGGCGGAGTACCGCGCCCTGATGACTGAAATTCGGGATGACCTGGTGCGAACCGTCGAGGGATCGTTTCCCGTTGGAGCGGAGTACGAGCCGCTGTACTCGGCCATCCTCGCGGCCAACGCCCGCCTTGGTCAACACACCAACGACGCCCAGTACCTGGAACTGCGCGACGCATCCAGGTCCCAGTCAGAGCGGATCCGCCACGCCACATCCACCATGCTGAATCAGGATGCTGAGCGGGTCGCGCAGGCGTGGCGGGCGCGCCCACGCTAGCGACTCCGGCCTACGATTGTCACAGCCTGGCGACCGCCACTGCTCGCGATCCCGTTTCCTGCCGCGGAACCGCTACCACGCGCTGCCTGCGGCGAACCTTGCCGGGACGCTCGGAGTCTCGCTCAGCGGGAGCGTCGGGGAATCGGGCGGCCGTCAGAGATCCAACGATCCGGTCGGTAGTGCATGGTGGGCCGCGTGGGGATCGAACCCACGACCACCTGATTAAAAGTCAGATGCTCTACCACTGAGCTAGCGGCCCGCCGAGACTGATTCTACCCGCATCGACGAGACCGCCCCCGCCCTTGCGCGCCGCCGCCCAGCCGGGTGCCTCAGCCGGCGTGGGAAGGCCGGCCTCCGCGTTGGTGGGCCACCAGCTCGGCGTAGGCTTGGGCACGCCAGGGCGTCAACAGCAGGTAGCTCCAGTAGAAGTAGTCGAATGGCGAACGATGCTGCCACCCCTTTAGATCCAGCACCAGTGTCCCGCCACAGTCCATGGTGCCGAGCAGGCGCGCCACTGCCCGCTCGTCGGCAGGGTTGAAGTGCCCGGCCGGCACGAGGGTCGCCTCAAGTGGGCGCGCGCTCCCACTGAAGAAGTAATTGAAGACCGATTGTTCCGGTAGACAGACGAGCGCATTGATGGCCGGCAGCCTCGTCCGGAGAAAGGACGCCCGTGTCGTCCGGAATCGTTCGTCTTGCCGCATGCGCTGCAGGTTCAGCACGCTGAGCCCGATCCGAAAATAGCGGTCGGACGGCGTCTCGATGAGGTCGTGGTACTCGGCAGGCCAGGGCTTACCGCGCCGCACCGCGGCGATGGCGGCGTTCGAGACGTCCACCTCCCACAGGCGCAGGACGTCGCACAGGAATACCAGGTCGGCGTCGACGAGCAGGACCTTGGCCGAGTCTGGCATCAGGTCCGGTGCGAATACGCGCCACAGGACCGCGGGCGAGTAGCGGGCGTCGGCGCACTCGCGGGCGAGCGCATCGATGTCCGGATGAGCCTCGATGTTCACGAGGTGCGCCTCGTCCCGCTCGCGAATGAACGCGGCCACCCTGTCGAGGCTGTCCTGTCGAACCGAGGCGTCGTGCACGATGGTGAATCGAAGCGAGGCCGCCGTGTGCGACCGCATCGAGGCGTACATTGCGGCAAGCGCCATCACATACGCATCGTCGCGGCCGTGCAGGGTGACGAACAACTCGACGGGGGACCGGCTCGGCATCACCGCGCCCCGATCCGCGTCGTGCCGCGGGGCGCCGCCTTCATGGTCGCCATGACGGGTCACCGGCGTCGCGCCTGACCGGACGATTGACTGCCAGCGGCTTGCCTTCCCGGGGCCGCCGGCGCCTTCAGGTCCAGCAGCCGCCGCGTCGCCTCATGAGCGGGCGAGGTCAGCACCACCTGAGGATCGCCGGCTTCCACCACCACCCCGTCGGCCAGGACGACGACCCGCGTGGCGAAGTCGCGCACGAAGTCGTCGTCGTGCGACGTGAGGAGCAGACTCCGGCCCGTGGCGACGAGCTCCTGGAGCGTGTTCCCCAGCTCGCCGCGCCGCGCGGGATCCAGCGACGCCGTCGGCTCGTCCATGAGCAGCAGCTTGGGGTCGGCAGCGAGCGCCCGGGCGATCGCCACGCGCTGCGCTTCTCCTCCGGACAGCTCCCGTGGCAGGGCGTGCTCGCGGTGGGCCACGCCCAGGTCGGCCAGGAGTTCGCGCGCCCGTGCGGCCGCCGCGGCCGGGGACGTCCGATAGACGTGCACCGGGGCCAGGCAGATGTTCTGGACGGCGGTCAGGTGCTCCCACAGGCAATGGAACTGGAACACCATGCCGACCTTCCTGTGCAGGGCGTCGTGGTGACTCCCCTGCCCGTCCAGCACCAGTCCGTCCACGTCGATGGAGCCGCCGCCGAACCTCTCCAGGCCGGCGATCGCGCGCAGGATCGTCGTCTTGCCCGAGCCCGAGAGCCCCATCAGCGCCACCAGCTCGCCGGTGCCCACGGTCAGGTCCACCCCCTGCAGGATGCGCCGGGAGCCGCGCAGCAGTTCCAGCCCCCGGACGGCCAGTACCTGTCCCGTGGCAGTCATAGCGCCGGCGCCGCCCACCGCCGTTCGAGCCGCGCCGCCAGGCGCGCCAGCGGCCACGACATCAGGAGATACATGGCCGCACACAGCAGGCCGGGAATCGCCCACGTGCCGAGATTGGCCGCGAAGATCTGGGTCTGTTTCGTCAGCTCCACCACCGTCAGCACCGACACCAGCGACGAGTCCTTCAGCAGCGCCACGAAGTCGTTCGTCATCGGCGCCAGGGCGTAGCGGAACGCCAGCGGCCCTCTGACGAGCCGCAGAGTCTGCCAGGTGCCGAGTCCCAGGGTGCGGGCCGCCTCGAGCTGGCCGCGCGGCACGGCTTCGAGCGCCGCGCGGTAGATCTCGGCCTCGTAGGCGGCGTAGTTCAAGCCCAGCCCGAAGAGGGCCGCCGCGAACGGCGGCAGGCGGATCACGGACGCGAGGCCGTAGTACAGGACGAAGAGCTGCAGGAGCACGGGCGTGCCGCGCACCACCTCCACGTAGGTGGTCAGGACGGCCCGCGTGCCGGCGCGGCCGTAGACCCGTCCCACGGCGATCGCCGATCCCAGCGTCACGGCCAGCGCCATCGACACGCACGACAGCACGAGCGTGATCACGGCGGCGTTGGCCAGCGCCGGCAGGTATCGCAGCGTCAGCACCCATGTGGACGGGCGCGCCGGGCGCCCCCCGCCCGGGGCCTCCAGCAGCGAGTCCTCGCCGGCCAGCACGCGCTCGTACATCGCCGGCTGGTCGTCGTTCCACACGTTCCACTTCCTGAAGATCGTCTCGAGGCGGCCGTCGCGCATGGCCGCGCGCAGCTCGGCGTTCACGCGGTCCAGCAGGTCCGTCCGTTCCTTCGCCATCAACACGACGTAGTAGCCGCTGGCCACCGGGCGCGCGATCGTGGCCAGCCCCTCGGTACGGGCCATGGCACGCTGAGCCAGGACGTTGTCCAGCAGCACGGCGTCCACGCGGCCGAGCAGCAGGTCGGTGTACGGGTGGACGTCGTCGTCGTAGGAGGCGGGCTCGATGCCGTAGGCGTCCCGGGCGGCCGTGAGGATGTCCCAGGCCAGGGTGGCCGCCAGCGTCGCCACCTTCTTCCCCTTCAGGTCGGCCAGGGACGTCACGCGGTCCCGGTCCTCGGCCCTGACGGTGAGCACCTCCTGGAACAGGTAGTACGGCACGCTCACGCCGAGTTCCGCCCGTTTCGCGGGCGAGTCCTCGAGACCGCTCAGCGCCACGTCGAAGTCGCCGCGCTTCACGGACTGATCCAGGGCCGTGAACGCCGCCTGGACGAAGACGGGTCGGCGGCCGAGCGCGTCGGCCAGGAGCTGGGCGATCTCGACGTCGAACCCCCGCATCACGGTCGGGTCGCTCGCGTCGGCCTCGACGAAGGGCGCCCCGCCCTCCGCGTCGCCGCCCCAGCGCAGCACGTCGTCCTGCGCCCAGGCCGCGCTGGCCGCGAGCAGGACGCACGTCGTCCAGAGAGGGGCCCGGATCCACGCCAGCATGGCGACCGAGTATACGGCTTCGCACGCCCTCGACCGCGAAGGCGGCCGCCGGCGGCGCGCTGACCGGTTCTTCACGATGCGGCACCGCCGGTTGCGCTTAAGATGAAGGACAATGCCCGCCAGCACCGCTGAGTACCACGCGACGTCTCCGACGACGGAAGACGGCTGGTTGTCGCAGCGACGCTTGACGCACGTCCGGGACGTGCTGCGGGAGCTCATCGCCCGCGACGTGCGACTCCGCTATCGCGGGTCGTATTTCGGGATGGCCTGGACCCTGCTCAACCCCATCGCCGAGCTCATCGTCCTCACGTTCGTCTTCGGGGCGGTGCTGCCGCTGAGCATTCCCAACTACTCGGCGTTCCTGTTCACGGGCCTCCTGGTCTACACCTGGTTCCAGACGTCGCTGTTCAACGCGACCGTTGCCGTCGTGGCCAACCGCGATCTCGTCCGCCGGCCGGACGTCCCCCTCGCGATCCTGCCCATCATCAGCGTCGCCAGTACGCTCCTGCACTTCGTGCTGTCGCTGCCCGTGCTCTTCGGGCTGCTGGCCTGGCACCACATCCCGTTGACGGGCGCACTCCTGGCCCTCCCAGGGCTCATCGCGGTGCAGTTCGTGTTGATTCTCGCGCTCTCGTACCCCCTGGCCGCCGTCCACGTGTGGTTTCGTGACACCCAGTACTTCCTGAAGGTGGGCCTCCAGCTGCTCTTCTTCCTGACGCCCGTGTTCTACGAAACCAAGACCGTGCCCGACCAGTTCCGCACGCTGTACCGCTTCAACCCGATGGTCTCGATCGTCGACGGCTATCGGGACGTCTTCGTCCGAGGTGCGTTCCCGCCCCTGGACACGTGGGTCATCCTCGCCCTGGTCTCGTCCGGGCTCCTCGCGCTGGGACTTGCCATCTATCGCCGAGCCAGCTGGCGCTTCGCGGACGAGCTGTGATGACGACCGCGATCGACGTCTCGGGGGTGTCCAAGTCGTTCCGGCGCTACCGTGCCGATCGGCCCCATACGCTGCAGGAGGTCCTGGCGAAGGGCCTGAGCGGGGTTCGCAGCCGCGAACATTTCTGGGCGCTGCGCGACGTGAGCTTCCGGGTGGGCCGCGGCCGGGCGGTCGGCATCATCGGCACCAACGGCTCGGGCAAGTCCACGCTCCTGCGGCTCGTCGGCGGGATCGGGCGGGCCGACGCGGGCCGCATCGCCGTGTCCGGCCGCATCGGCGTCCTGCTGGACCTGGGATCAGGCTTTCACGGCGACCTCACCGGCCGGGAGAACGCCATCGCCGGCGGCGTACTGAACGGTCTGACGCGGGCCGAGGTGCTCCGGCGCCTCGACGACATCATCAACTTCGCCGATATCCGGCCCTTCATCGACAACCCGATGCGAACCTACAGCAGCGGGATGCAGATGCGCCTGGCATTCTCGACCGCCATCCACACCGATCCTGAAGTGCTGCTCATCGACGAGGTGCTCGCGGTCGGCGACGGGGCCTTCCAGCGCAAGTGCCTCGCGCGGATCTCGCGCTTCAAGGAGCGCGGCGTGTCGCTGTTGCTGGTGTCTCACGGCATGGGCAACGTCCAGGAGATGTGCGACGAGGTGATGTGGCTCAATTCCGGCCAGCTGATGGCGCATGGGCCCGTGGCGGACGTGGTGCGCGAGTACACCCTCTTCCTCCGTCGCGGCTCGACGGTCCCGGTCGCCAAACGGGTCGACGCCAACCCCAACGACGCGGATCCCGAGGCGGACGCGGTCGACGAGACCGCGCCGTGCGTGCGGGTGCGGAGCCTCGGACTGCTGGACGACTCCGGCCGTCCGGTCGAACTGCTCCCGTCGGGGGCGTCGGTCCGGATCGCCATCGATTTCCACGCCATCACCCCGGCGCCGCTCTTCCGAGTGCGCCTCACCCGCGAAGACGGCCTCGTCTGCCTCGACGTCCGGACGGATGAGGTCGTCGAGGGTGCCCTGGCGGACTCGGGCGACGGCCAGGTGTCGCTGGTGCTGGACCGCCTGGACCTGAACAGCGGCCGATATCGCGTGGACGTCTGGGCCTACGCTCGCGACTGGATTCAGGTGGACGATCACTGGGTGAGCACGCTGCCGGTGCTGGGCGACGGTCTTCGCGAGGCCGCCCTCAACGCGCCGCACCGCTGGGAGGCGGCGGCGACCGCCGCGGCCACCGAGGCGCCACGCCAGCGTGACGGCGTCCTCGGCTAGCCCTGCGGCGGGACGATTGGCTATGAGCACCCTCATCAGACTCCGGTCCGGCGCCACGCTCGACCGCACGATCGACGATTACGATCGCAGCCGGCCGGCCATCCGGAGGCGGCGGCTGCGGTCGGTCTGCTACGCGCCCTTCCTCAGCATGGACTTCGACGCCACGGGCGCGATCCGGCTCTGCAACCACTCGCACTCGGAGGTGGCGCAGATGGGACCGGCCACCTCCGTCATCGACGTGTGGCGGGGCGCCGTCTACCAGCGGTACCGCGAGGAGATGCGCGCGTACGTGCTCGACGAACACAACTGCAAGCACTGCGTGCGGCAGTGCGCGGCCGGCCCGGGCTCGCACGTCTTCGCCACCGAGCAGTTCGACGGCAGCGCGAACGACGACCCCACGCCGGCGTACCCCAAACGCCTCATCTTCAGGCTGAACAGCACGTGCAACCTCGCGTGCGTGATGTGCGACGGCCTCACCTCGTCGCGGATCCGGCGCGAGCGGGATCGCCACCCGCTCATGCCGTCGGCATACGGGGAGCGGTTCTTCCAGGAGATGGAAGAGATCCTTCCCCACGTGGAGCACATCGAGTTCTACGGGGGCGAGCCGTTCCTGGTGAAGGAGCACGTCCGCATCTTCGAGATCCTCGCCAAGGTGGGCGCGCGCTGCACGATTTACGTCAACACCAACGCCGTCTCGCTCCATCCACGCGCCAAGCAGTACCTCGAGACGCTCAACTTCAAGACCATCGCGGTGTCGATGGATGCCGTGCACCCCGAGCTGCACGCCGAAGTCCGCGGGGGGCTGCGGAGCGACCTCTTCTACGACAACGTGGACTACCTGCTCTCGCTGCGCGACCGGCGAGGGCTCGCGGTGATGCTGAACGTCACCGAACACCGCAAGAACTGGTTCGAACTTCCCGAGGTGTTCCGCTTCGCCGAGCGCAAGGGCGTCTACCTGCACATCAACACCTGCATCCATCCGCACAACGTGACGCTCTACACGCTGCCCACCGCCCAGTGCCGCTACGTGCTCGACTATTTCGAGCGCCAGCGTGGCGCACTGCTGGACGAGTACCCCCGCTTCAGCAACCTGGCCAACTTCGACTTCCTGATCTCGCTGGTCCGCGCGGAGATCGCCTCGCGCGGGCCGGACTGGCGGCCGGTGATGACCAACCTGAACGTGGCGACCGACGGTCTCCTGGCGGCGCCCCGGCCGGGCGTCCGGCCCTTCCATACGCCGGACGCGGTGGCCGGCGAGGTCGAGCGGATCCGCCGGATGCTCGATCCTGACACGGCCGCGCGCCTGCTCCGCGATATGCTGGGCAGGCTGCGAGCACTGGCTCACGTCGATGAGTGGAGGGCGGTGGCTCGCACGACGGAGCGAGCCATTGGAGCCAGGCACCAGTCAGCGTCGGCCTGACGCCATCGTGCGGGTCGGGCACCGACCCCGGTGGGGGGCGACTGCTGTTGCCCTGCTGACGCTGCTGGCGGCCGGTCCTTCCTGCCGGCGTGCTCCGGATCCGGCGGACACCAAGACGGCCGCCGTCAAGGCCGGCGACGCCGCCTTGGCCGACTCCCAATACGCAAGTGCCGCCGCGGCGTACGGAAGGGCCGTCAACGTCGATCCCCTCGACGGGGACCTGCGGTACAAATTCGCGCGGGCACTCGAGGGCAGCGCGCGCTGGGATGACGCCGCGCGTGAGGCCATGCGCGCGGCCGACCTGCTGCCAGACAACGCCGAGGCGCGCCTCCTGGCCGCGCGGCTGGTCCTGGTGCAGGGCCGCTTCGACGACTCGGTCGCGCTCACCAATGGGCTCCTCGACGATCGGCCGGACGATCCGGCGCTGCTCATCTTGTGGGCGTCGGGCACGGCGAAGCTGATCAACACCGCCTCGGCGCTGATGGAGCTCGGACCGACGGGCGGGCAAGGCACCGAGTACGAACGGGCCTGCTCGCGCATCCGCCCGAGGGTCGCGGCCGAGCAGGATCGCGCGGCCGAGGCGGCGTTCCGGAAGGCGGTCGCCCTCGTCCCGGAGTCCACCGATGCGCAGATCGCCCTCGTGAACTACCTCTGGGCCGCGCGGCGCGCCGAGGATTCCGGGGATCTCTTGCGGAGCCTGGCCGACAAGCTCCCGGGGCACGCCCTCCTGAATGAAACGGCCGGCTACTTCCTCCTGGCGCGAGGCCAGGCGGAGGCCGGCGAGAAGCACCTGGAGAACGCCGCGAAGACCGGGAGCTACGGGCGTTCGGCCCGCCTGGTCCTGCTCGACCGCTACCTGGCCACGGACCGCTACGACCGCGCCCTGGCGATGCTCGACGGCCTGGAGGACACGAAGGACGAGGGCGGCGCCCTGGCCGCGAAGCGGGCGGCGGCCACGCTGGGGCTGGGACAGCTCGACGAGGCGCGCCGGCAGCTGGACGCCCTCATCGCCCGCTATCCCACGCACGCACGGGCGCTGGCGCTCCTCGCGCGCCTGGAACTGCAGCGCCACAACGTGGACGCGGCCATCGACTCCGGCCGGAGGGCCATCGCGGCCGATCCCGGCCTGTACGACGGGCACCTGGCGCTGGCCCGGGCGCTCGACGCGCGCGGGGACCTCGATGGCGCGTTCGACGAGTTCACGGCCGCCCTTCGCGTGCGGCCGGGCGCGGTGGAACTGGCGCCGGCGCTGGCGCGCCTCGGGCTCGCCACCGGTCACCACGAAGCGGCGCTGGTCCACGCCACCGACGCCACCACGGCGAATCCCGCCGACCGCCAGGCGCGGCTGCTTCGGGTCGAGGCGTTCATCCGCACCGGCGACTACCGGCGCGCCACGAGCCAACTCGCCCGCGACCTGGCCGCCACGCCCGCGGCCCCGGACGTCCTGAGGCTGCAGGCCCTCCTTGCTGCCGCGCAGGGCCGGTACGAGGCGGCGCGCGCGGCCTATGCGTCCGTGCTCGCCGCGGACCCGGGGTCCATGACCGCCCTCGCCGGGCTGACCGATCTCGAGCTGTCGCGGGGCGACCTGGCGTCGGCGCGACGGCACGCGGATGGCGCCGTGGCCGCGCATCCGGGTGACGCCGGTGCGCTCCGTCTGAGGGCCCAGGTCCAGCGCGCCGCAGGCGACGGGACCGCGGCGGAATCGACGCTGAAGCGCGCCCTCGCGCTGAAGCCCACGGACACTGACTGCGCGCTGCTGCTGGCGCAGGTGCTCGCCGACGCGCGCCGGCCGGACGAGGCGCGTCCCTGGCTCGAGGAAGTCCTGGAGCGGCGGCCGTCGTCGCTCCCGGCACAGCTCGCGATGGGGGACATCCTGGAGCAGCTGGGCCGCGCGGAGGAGGCGCAGCGGCGCTATCAGACCACCCTGGCCGAACACCCGGACTCGGCCAGGGCGGCGGCCCGGTTCGCGCAACTGGTGCTCGCCCGCGGCGGTAGCGCCACGCTCGCCCTCGGCGTGCTCACGGAAGCCCGGCGCGTCATCAAGGACGACCCCGAACTGGACGACGCGCTCGGATGGGTCTACGTGCAGATGGACCAGCCGGCCGCCGCCGTGCCCCTTCTCGAGCGTGCGGTCCGCGCGCGGCCCGGTGCCCCCGGGTGGCAGTATCACCTCGGCGTCGCCTACGCCCGGGCGGGACGCGTGGCGGCAGCACGGACCACCCTGAGCCGGGCCCTGGCACTCGCCCCCGATTTCCCCGACCGCGCCCGGGCCGAGGCCGAACTGGCCACCCTGTCCCGCTGAACCCGGACGCCGGTGGCGGCCGGGCGGCGCCGGTCGTCGGCGGCGCGACACCGGCGCGCGCCGCGCACCAGGCGCCCGGCCGCGCAGCCGGAAGCAATGCCGGGCAGTGCGTGCCCGGCGGTTCGCGGTCCGGTCATGGTCTGGCCCCGGGTCGCCGATTGGAACGGATGTTGGACGCTCGCCCCGGGGGACTGTCATGACCATCAACTCGACCGGACGACACCAGGGCTGGGACATTCGCGACATGGCGCTGGAGCGCCTCGCGCCGGGCCGCCGCGGCGACGTGACCCGTACGCCGGGGGGTTCGAGCCGGGCCAGCGAGACCGGGGTGTACCACCGCGGAGGCTGGTCGGCGCCGGCCATGCCCGTCGTCAAGGACCGCGTCAGCCTGTCACCGTCGCCCGTGCCCACGCCCGGCGAGGAACTCTCGGTGCCCGTGATGCCGGTGCGCCGGCCGGGCGGCGAGAACGCGGTCGCGGGGCCGCTGCCCCGCCCCGTGACCGGCGCGCCCGACGCGGCGCCAGTGCCCCGGCCCACGGGTGAGACGATCGGCGCTGCCCCGGTGACCCGGTCCAGCGGCGAGACGGTCGTCGCCTCGCCGGTCGCCAGGACGGGGAACGAGACGATCGGGGCCGCGCCCGTGCCCCGCCAGTTGGAGCCGCCCACGCCAGAGCCGCCTGCAGGCCCCGGGACACCGGTTCCGGACAGCCCTGCCGGGCTCGTCGTGACGGCGGCACCGGTGCAGCGACCGCGCCCCTGAGCCCTGACCCGAGCGGCATCCGCCGGCGGCCTCCCCCGCCGTCCGACGGACGGGTGCGCCGGGTTTGCCAGCCCCGGACGGCTGCGCTAGTGTGGAGTCGATGCGTCAGCCTGCCCGCCCGGAGGTGGTCATGACCGTTCGAGTGCTGCTGCGAGGCGTCGCGCCGCTGTTGTGGCTGAGCGCGTCGCTGGTCGCGTGTGGGTCGTCCCCGATGGACCTGAGCGCGACGGGCGCCGATCAGCCCGCTCCTCAAGTGTCCTCGTCGGCCTCACCGTCCGTCGCCACGATGACGCCGACGTCGGGCCCGGTCGGCACCACGGTGACGATTACGGGCGCCGGTTTCGAGCGCCGCAACAACACCGCCACGTTCGGCCAGGGCTACATCCGCCAGCTCGACTCGACCGACGGCGCCACGATCACGTTCACCGTGCCCGACGGTCTGGACCTGTGCCCGCCGGACACGACGACGCCGTGCGCCGGGGCCGTGCCCCGGACCAAGCCCGGTGACTACGTCGTCGCGGTGATGATCGACGGCAAGAAGAGCAACGCGCTCACCTTCACGGTCACGCCGTAGGCGCCCGTCGGGCGCGCACCGTCAGGCGGGCTCGGGCCGCCCGACCGCGGCGGCAATCCGCGCCCGCATCTCGTCCACGGGGTAGACCTGCGCCAGTTCAGCGAACGGCCGGCCGGGCGCCAGCGTCTCCCACTGCTCGCGCAGGCAGGCGTCCCACCTGGCCGCGAACACTTCGTCGAGCCCGTACTGCTCGACGATCCACCGCTGCACGCTGGCGATCTCCCGGAAGAACTCCTCGACGCGCCGCTCGGCCAGCAGCCGGCCGACGACGCTCTCGCCGTGGCGCCGGTGGTAGTTGAGCTTTCGCGGCGAGTACGCCACGTCGCCCCCGCGCATCGCCTCGGCGAAGAAGCGCCAGTCCCCGGCAATCCGCATCCCCGGCAATGCCGCGCGCGTCGACGGATCGAGGTCGAACCGCCTGAAGACGACGGCGCTGGCGCTGAGGATGGTGTTCTTCACGCCGAAGCCGTCGCGCACCTCCTGGCCCGCGGGCACGCAGTAGGGCGACAGCCATTTCGAGGACGAGAGGTCGCGGAGATACGGCGTGCTCGTGTAGTCGCCCACCACTTCGCTCCGCTCGTCCCAGACATGGGAGTTGGCATAGGCCACGCGGACCTGCGGATCGCGCAGCAGCCTCACCATCGTCTCGAGGAAGTCGGGGGCGCTGCCGTCGTCCGACTCCGCGATCCAGATGAAGTCGCCCCGGGCCTCGTCGAGCCCGCGCAGCCACTGCACGAAGGTCGACCCCGAGTTGGTCGCGTTCTCCAGCACGCGCAGGTCGGCCCGCGCCCGATAGGGGGCCAGCACTGCCAGGCTGTCGTCGGTGGAAGCGTCGTCGAGCACCAGGATCTCGACGTCGCGGAACGACTGGCCGACGATGGTGTCCAGGCGCTGCGGCAGGTAGCGCGCGTGGTTGTAGTTCGGCACGATGACGGACACCGTGGGCGCCCGGCCGGCCACGCGGCGGCAGGCCGCGAGCAGGGCTGGCGCGGTGGCGTCCACCGTGTAGCGGGCCGTGACCAGGGCTCGCGCCGCTTCGCCGAGCGCCCGCCGGCGCTCGGCGTCGTCCAGCAGCGCCAGGGCCGCCGTGGTCATCGCCTCGACGTCGGCGTGCGGCACCACCACCCCGGCCCCGGCGCCCACCACGTCCGGCATCCCGCCGGCGCCGGCGAAGCACACGACCGGCACGCCGCAGAGTCCGGCTTCGAGCACCACCAGCGGAAACGGATCCTCCCGCGACGGCAGGAGCAGGACGTCGGCGGCCCGGAGGTACGGGGCCACGTCCTCCCGTACGCCCGTGAACGTCACCGGGAGTCCCTCGGCCTCGGCGGCGGCGAGCACGTCGCCCCATCGGCCGAGGTCGGGATCCCGCTCGTCGTCCGGGAAGCCGCCCGCCCACACCAGCGAGACATCCTTGTGGCGGCCGCGCGCGACGATCTCGCGCGCCACCTGGAGGAAAAGATCGGCCCCCTTCCGGAACGGCATGCCGATGCCGCTCCCGGCCACGAGGAAGCGGGTGTCGGGCAACCCGAGCGCCGCGCGCGCGGCACCGCGGTCCCCGGCAGCCAGCGGCGCAAGCTCCGGGCGTGGCACGATCGACGCCGGTACCGTCGTGACGGAGGCTGGCGCCACGCCGTGTGCCGCGACCAGCGCCTGGCGGACCGGCTCGGCGCAGGCGATGAAGTGCGCGCTCGAGGCGAGCACGTCCGGCATCCACTCGGACGCATAACGGGCGATGCTCGACGCGAGCTCGTGCACCTGGGTGACGATGGGCGCGCCCAGGGCAGCGACGGCCCGCAGGGCGCGGCCGGACGCCACCGAGTTCGCCAGCACCAGCGCGGGAGTTTCGCCGCAGAGATCGAGCAGCGCGCCCGTGAGGTCGTCCTCCCCGGTCGCCGCGGCCGCCGCCTCCAGGTCCGTGAGCAGCATCGTGTCCGCAAGGGCCTCGAAGCGCGGCAGCCACTCCCCACCGGTGAGGCACAGGACGGCACACCGGATCGCCGTGTGCCGGCGCAGCCAGGCCAGCTGTTCGAGGAGGACGAGCTGCGCGCCCCCGCGGCACGCGTCGTGCGACACGACCAGCAGCGTCCAGTCGGCGCGAAGCGCGTTCACGGCGGCGGCCGTGCGCGCGAGGTGCGCGTAGCCGTGCCGGCGATCGGGCTCGAGATAGGCCGCCTCCGCCCACTCGTTCCAGGCATTGACGAACACCAGCCGCCGGTCGCGCCGCGGTTCGGCCAGCGTGGTGCGGCACGCGGCCATCAGCCATCGTCCATACGCGGCGGCCGTCGCGCCGAAGTACGTCGCACCCGCGCCCGGGCGGCGGGCCTCGTTGTCGAACCCCGCGCACGCGGATCGGAACAGCGTGTAGGGGGGCGCCGGCCGGTCGAGGCGCCAGCGCCACATGTCGCGATACCGGTACACGGTGCCCGCGTAGTCGAGGTTCACCAGGGTGCGCGTGCCGGTGATGGGCAGCGGCAACGGCCGCCCGCCTGAGTTCGGGGGGAACTCCACGGCGGCATCGAACCCCACGGTGGTCGGGTCGAGCGTCTCGAAGCTGTCGGTGGCCACGAGGAACAGGTCCGGCAGGCCGGCGCGGCGCCGGTGCTCTCGCCAGCGGGCGACGGTGGCCGCCGGCTCCTTCAACAGCCCTGCGCGATAGACGAGGAGCACGGGCCGGCCGTCGATCCGAAGATAGCGCGGGTGCGCCAGCGCGGGCTCGACGTCGACGATGAACGCGGCGTCGCGTTCCGGCGAGTGCGCCTGTTCGAGCAGCACCTCGTCCTCGTGGCCGTCCCACCGGCGGGTCCAGTGCTCGTTGGCCCAGCACACGCAGAACGGGAAGTCGATCGCGTCGTCGGCCATGAACTGCTCCAGCGGACGCTCGAGCACGCGACGTCCACCGAACCAGTAGTAGTAGAAGCAGAACGCCGACACCCCGAACTGCCGGGCCAGCGCCACCTGGCGCCGCTGGACGTCCGGCACCCGCAGATCGTAGAAACCGAGCTCGCCGGGCAGCCGGGGCTGATCGTGCCCGACGAACTGCGGCGAGGCCTTCGACACGTTCGTCCACTCGGTGAAGCCCCGCCCCCACCACGCATCGTTCTCGGGGATCGGATGGAACTGCGGCAGGTAGAAGGCCACGACCTGCACGAGCGGCTCGCCGTCCACCACCGTGGCATCCTCGAGCGCGACGAAGTCGGTCGCGCGCTGCCCCTTCGCGGTCGCAAGCCAGCCGGCGTACGCCTCGCGCGCGGCGTCTGGCTCCACGCCGTCGAGTCCGGAGGCCCCGGCGCCGCCTGGGATCGCACGCTGGCGGACCGCCGGCGCCGGCCGGTGCATGCCGCTCGCCGCCGGCGCTCCGGCCCGGTGCACGAACAGCCGGGCTCCCGTGATCGCGAGCTCGTCGGCCGCCATGGAGCGGAACGGCTCGCAGAACGCAGCGGTCTCCGAGGCATCGGGCGCGGCGTGGTTCGACCACTTCTCCACGCGGTCCACCTGGAACCCCTGCCGCCTGAACGCGCCCACCCACTGCGAGACGCGCAGGCGGTTGGCGCCGTGCACGAGGGCCTCGCCTTCCGGCTCCGCCAGGAACGCATCCGGCGAGGAGACGGTTCCCGCGTAGACACGATGGTCCACGAGGTCGACCAGGTGAATCCCCACGCCGCCGGGCGCGGTCGCCCTCAGGAGCGCCGGGAGTGCGACGTCCGGATCCACGTGCTCCAGGAGCGAAAAGGAGACGACCAGGTCCGCGGCCCCGTCCGGAAGTGGCCATTCCCCGGCTTCGGACACGAGGTGGACCAGACGCGCGGGCGCCAGCCCCCGCTCGTCACCTCTGGCGAGCAGGTCGAGGTCGAACCCGTCGAGACGCTCGGCGAGTGTCCGCGGGGACAGACCCGGCCTGTCGAGCAGGCGCGCCGCCTCCGAGACGAGCCACGCGGCGGCCGTGGCGAGGTCGCGCACGGCGCGGGCCGGATCCGGTATCGGGTGTTCGCTGACGACGTAGGCACGCTCGGCGCCGAGGCCCAGCAGGAGGAACGCCAGGGTGTACGGGCTGTCGTGGTCGGCGCTCAGGTCGACGACGGTCGCACCGCGCAGCTGGAAGAGATCCTGGGCGCCGAGAATCGGGCCGAGGAGGTCGCGGTAGCGATCGATGGCGAGGGGCGTGGAGTCCATCCGGCTCGACTTGGGCCGCGCCGCCGCCACCGCATCCCGCGTGCCTGCGAACGCGCGCCGCGGGGCACGCGGGCGTCCGAGAATACCACCGAAGCGGCGAGCCGCTGGCGCTGGCTTGCCTACCGTCGCTCCCGCAGTTGCTCCATCACGGCGTAGTCGAAGCGCCCGGGAGCCTCGGTGGGGTCACTCCCCGCGTCTGGGGCCGTCCACGGCGAGTCGAGCCCGCCTTGCGTGGGGGCGTCGGCCTCAGCGCACAGCTCGCGGTAGATCCGGCACAGGACGGCCGACGCGCGAACCTCGAGCAGATCCGCGAAGGAGAAGCGGCTGTGACGCAGGTCCGGCCGGACGGCGTCCCGCACGCGCTCAATCTGTTCGTCGGTCGGCGTCAAGCCGATCCTGGCGGCCACGCGGCCCACCTCCGCGACCGGGTCGCCGTGGTAGCGCGCGTAGTGCGTGACGACCCGCGTCGCTGGCGTGGTCGCCCGAAGAATCGCCTGCGTATAGGCGGTCCAGAGCGCCAGCCCGAAGGCCATCGTCGACCCGTTGCGCATCCGCAGCGACAGCGCGACCTCCAGGGGATTGCGCACGCAGACGACGACCGTCATCGGGCCGACGAGACGCTGCCAGAACGGCAGGGTGAGGCTGTTCCTGGGGTCCTTCCAGCCCCACGGCTCCCGCCCGCCGAAGCCATTCAGGTGGCGACGAGCCGACGCGACGTGGCGGGCGATCCGCGACTCGACGAGTAGCTCGGTCAGATCCGGCGGGTAGTCCCAGCCGCCGCCGAACTCGGCGAGCAGTTCCTCGTTCACCTGCACGATGCCTTCGTGCTCCCAGTGTCCATCGGGGTTCGTGGGACCCGCCGGGAGCATGTCCTGCTCCGTCCCCAGGTACAGGCCGCTGACATTCAGCAGCCGCGCCATCAGCGAGGTGCCCGAACGGTGCATCCCCGCAATACACACTGGCATCTCACCACCCGCCTTTGCTGCGCGCACGCGCCGGGCCGTCGGCGGCCGGCGCGTATGCATAGTACGCCGTGCGGCAATCGCCAGCGGCGACGGCATGTAGAATCACGTCGGCGCGAGGCCCTTCCCCAGCGGAGACGCCCCCCGCCACGGAACCGCCTGTGGCTCCTTACGTGAATTGTCTGATCATCGGCGCCCAGAAAGCGGGCACGACGGCACTGGCACGATTCCTCTCGGAGCACCCCGACGTGTGCGTGGCGCCGGCGAAGGAGGCCCATCTCTTCGATTCGCCGGCGTTCGAGGACACACGCGCCTACTGCGACGCGTGCTACGCCGAGGCGTTTCCGAACTTCAGCGGGCAGCGCATCGTGCTGGAAGCGACGCCCATCTACATGTACCTGCCGATCGCCCTGGGGCGCATCGCCCGCTACAACCCGGCCATGCGACTGATCGCAGTCTTGCGAAATCCGTCGGAGCGCGCCGTCTCGCACTACACGATGGAACGGCGCAGGGGCCGGGAGCCCCTGTCGTTCGCCGCCGCCATCGCCGCGGAGCCGTTCCGACTCTGGTACGGCCGTGGCGATCTGGCCTGGGGCTCGGTCCCACGCGCGAAGTCCTACGTCCACCGCGGCTTCTACAGCCGGCAGATCCAGGAGATCCTGCGCGTGTTCCCTCGCGACCAGCTGCTCCTGCTCCGCATGGACGACCTGCGCCACGACTACGAGGCGACGATGGACGCCGTCTACCGCTTCTTGTCGGTCCCAAGGCCGGCCACACTGCCTGCGCCCCGCGAGATCCGGCCGAACGTGGCGCTCTCGGCCGGGGCGCCGCCGCCGGACGACGCGGCAGGCGATATCCGGCTCGCGTCCTGGGTGCCGTCCCTGCTGGCCGCCGTCTATCGCCGGGAAATCACGCGGCTTGAGCGGCTCATGGAGACCGACCTGAGCGGCTGGCGAACCCCGATTCGCTCCCGGTGACGGCAACGGCCCGGCCGTTGGCCGCGGGCGCGGAGAACGAGACCCGCGCGTCAGCTGACGGGACGCGCCTGCCGGGCCTCGAGCGCGCGTTCGTAGAGCGCCATGTCCCGGGCGTGGCAGGCGGCGATGCGCCGCTCCAGATCGGGGTCCACCTGGTGGCCTTCACCCGGCGCGAGGACCGCGTTCACGCGCTCGGACGGGATCTCGATCTCGAGGTAGCGCCTGGCGAAATACGCGAGGTCGTCGTCGTAGTGCTCCGTGATGCCGACGAAGTCGAAATTGTCGATGGGGAAGCCCCACAAGAACTGGGCGTACACGTTCCGCATCTCGTCGGACAGGCAGAACCGCTCGAGGCTCCACTGCTCCTCGACGACCCGCCGGTGCAGCGGCGGCGCTGTCGCGGGGTCGTAGGCGCGGTGCCAGTAGTGGTAGTGGGACAGCACCCGCTGCACCGGGTGCCGCAGCCACGTGACGAACGTCACGGGACGGGCGGAGGCGAGCAGCAGGTAGCGGATCGGCAGGAAGTGCCCGTGAATACAGTCGATTCCGTCGAAGGCCTGGCTGGCATGGGCCAGGCAGGCCTCGATCGCCGCGCGCTGGCGGACGCCCGGCGGCGTGTTCAGGGGGTAGGTGCCGTAGTCCTCGAGGATGGCCGCCCCGAAGCGGCGCCGGAGCGCGGCCTCGAAACTGCGGCCGGCGGTCTTGGGCATGTGGACCGAGACGATCAAGGCGCCCCCTGAAAAAAACGCCGGAGGGCCACAGGGGCCCTCCGGCGATTCTGACATCGCACCGGCCGTCGCTCATGAGCGGCCGGCAATGTCTCCGACTACTGCTGGTCGAAGCGGTTGAAGCCGTCCAGGTCCCGGCCGCGGCCCCACACCGAGTAGGTCGGGCGGTACTCCGCCGCGGCGGCGTTGCGGTTCAGGCCGGTGAAGATCCAGCCCGTGCCCACCGGCGAGTGTTGCCGCACGCGCAGGTAGTCGCCCGAGTTGTTCGCCGTCCAGTTGCCGGTGCTGGTCGTCGCGCCGGTCTGCCACACTTCCCAGCCGGCGTTCGCGTTGCCGTTGAAGTCGTCGTCGATGCCGAAGATCATGCGCACCGCCTGGCCCGGGTTGAACCAGAACGCCGTGATCATGCTGTGCTGCCGGTCGTTCGCGCCGACCGCCGTGTAGAACAGCGTGTCGGGGTTGTACGCGAGCAACTTGCGGGTGGTGTATGCGATGGTCTGCCCCTGGAACGTCGCGGAATCCGTGTAAGGCACCGCGAAGCCGTTGCCCTGCGCCACGTTCCAGAAGAAGTCCACCTTGTCGCCGGCACCGCCGAGCGCACCAGGCAGCGGCGTGTTGTGGACGACCGCGGCGCCAACGACGCGCTGGTCAGCGCGCGCGCAGGGATTCGCGCCGCCGGGCACCGGGCACACCGCGTTGCCGCTCGTGAACTGGTAGGACGCAATCGTCCGGTCGACGAAGTTCAGAGTGGTGGAGTCGTCGAAGATCCAGGACACGCGGAACACGTTGTTGAGGCCCGTGCTGGTGACGATCTGGTCGCCGATGTACATGATCTCCTTCGCGTTCTCCACCATGGCCGGGCTCCAGCCGTCCGGGAACTGCCAGGTGTTGAAGGTCGCGCCCGCGCAGTTGCCCATCGAATCCAGGTCCAGGCGGACGAGGGCGTGCGTCAGGTAGCCGCCGATGCTCGTGCCGTTGAACGAGAAGACGTTGAAGCTCATGTAGAACCACTTGTCGCTCACCGACACGCGCGGGTAGTCCAGGAACGCGTTGGTCAGGCCCCAGAACCCAGGCGTGACGGTGTAGGAGCAGGAGTTGGTGATGAACGCGTCCGGGCTGATGTTCAGCAGCACGCGGTTGAAGTGGTTGGTGGCCGTGCCCACGTCGCCGATGCCCATGCGCTCCCAGATGAACGTGTCGCCGCCCTTGTCGTAGATCACGTCCTGGTCGCAGCAGAAGTCCGGCATCGCCGGGGAGTAGGTTTCGGGATCGACCAGGGTGAACGTGGCGCCGCCGTTGGCCGAGCGGGCCGCGAACCAGTTCCAGGTCTCGAACACGTGCTTGCCGTTCTGGGCGGCCGCGGGCTCGCCGACGCTCGACGCGAAGCCGGCCGGCGGATCGATCTCGGTGACGCGGAACACGTTCATCGAGCCGTTGGCGCCGGGAGGCGCCGCGGCCGCACCGATGAGGTTACCGGCCATCTTGGGGTTCAGGGCGGACAGGCGCGGCGCCGGCGTGGCGGGGACGCGCGGGTCGGACGCCGGAAGCGCCGCCGCTCGGGCCATGAAGGCGCGCTCGCGAGCCTCCTCGTGTGCCTGGCGGGCGGCCTGCTTGGCCGCCGACATGGCCTTCGGCGTGCCAGCGGCATGGGTCGTCTCACCGCCGCCCGGGCCGGGCTGCGCGACGCCGGTCATGGCCTGGATCTGGCCCGTCGGCTGTGCGGTGATCTTGGCCGTGCCGAGGTTCACCGTGCTCTGTGACTGGCCGAACGAACCGAAGATCAGATACCCCGCGAACGCCACGCCGCCGAGGACGGCAGCGATGCGCCAGGGTCGTGACTGCCTCGTCTGTCTCATTCCACACCTCCGAAAAACCACCTACCGTTTTGGCCTCTCGCTCAGCTGCTTCTGCTTCAGGGACTGCGCCGCGAGGCCTCGCACCGCGCCGTCCTCGTCACCCAGCGCGCGCTCCAGCAGGAAGCGCGCCTCCTCCCCTTCCCGCTCGCCCAGGACGATGGCGGCCGTCTCGCGCACCTCGGGGTTCGGGTGCTCGATCAGTTCGCCGACCAGGGCCGTGGCCGCGGGGCCCGACCCGGCGTCGGCCAGCAGCCCGAGGGCCTCGCCCCGCACGAACGGATGCTCGTCGTTCAGTGCGTCGCGGATCGCGGCGACGCCCTCGGGGGTCATCTGGAGCGCCAGCGTCTGGATCGCCATGATCCGCACGTTGAAGTCCGGGTCCTTCGTGAGCCCGATGAGCGATGCCTGCGTGGCGCCGGCACCGAAGGCGCCTTCCGCGGTCAGGCGCGCGACGTTGTCGACGGGACCGGGGTCCGTGGTCCACGACGTGGTCAACGGCGCGGCCGCACCGTCCACCGCGATGACGCCCGAACCGCTGCAACCGCCGGCGGGGCACGCCGACGCCCGCGGAGCCGTGGCGCCGGCCAGCCACATCGCCACACCGGTGCGGGTCGCGGGCCGCGCGCGGTACACGTAGTTCACGTCCACGTCCGACAGAAGCTCGTGCAGCACGCGGGACAGCGTGGCATCGCGCACGTCGATCGTCACGCGCTCGGTGGCCTGCTCCAGGCCCACGATCTTCGACCCCGTCCGCAGGGCGACCTCACGCAGCACGTCGGCCAGCGGCGCGTTTGTCGCCGTCACGGACAGCCGCTCGTTCGCCCACGACACGACGATCCCTTGAGCGATCGCAGGAGCCTGAAGCGCGCACACCAGGAACAGAGCGCCGAACGTGCGGGCGATCCAGCGGATGGGTTGGTTCTGCCGACAGGTGTGGTCCATGTCGTTTCGCTGTCGCGTGTGATAGCGACGAAAGGCGAAGAACCTCATTGTGCGGGCGCTAGCGTATCGCGGTATCTCGTTGATTCCAAGTAATTTCGGAGCAAAGACCCGCGGCAATTGTCTGGCCCGGCATGGTCTTTTTTCGGGCCAGGAAAGGACTACGAATGTACTCGTTGCAGGAATGCGACTTCCTGGCCCGGCACCGGTTTCGTCCGGGCCCGCCTTCCGCGCCCGATGTCGTTTCCCCTTCGGGCCGACACACCGGGCCAGCCCCGTGCCGTTCACGCCCAGGCGCACCGCTGCCCTGAGGCCGCCCGCGGGTCCGACTTCCGCATCGGGGCGCGACGTTCGAGAGCGTAAAATCGCGTCCGGTGTCGGTCACGCACGCGCTCCTCGTCACAGCCGCGAACTGGTTCGACGTGGTGAGGCTCGCGGCGGCGCGGGAGCCGGCCGCCGATCTGGCCCTGGGCCATTCCCGCGACGACGGCGCCGGTCCGCTGGCGGCGGTGCGGTTCGACGAACTGCGCGCGGTGCACCAGACGCTCGGCGCGTGGCGGGAGACGCTGACGACGGTCGAACCGCCCCCAGCCGTCGCACACACCCTCGATGCGCTCGTCGCCGCCAGCCGGACGATCGTGCGGGACCGCGCCGACGCGATCCTGGCTGGCGCCGAGCAGGACGTGCCCACCACGACCGCCACGCTGGCCTTTCCGGATCTCGACTCGCCGCTGCTCGCGGAGCCGGCCAGGGCACTGACGTTCCTCCGCAGCTTCCTGGCGCTCGGGCACTCTCCGTCACTGCTCGCCTGGACACGGGAGCTCATCGCTTCCCCGCAGGCCGCGGAGGCGGTCCGGCAGCGCGCCTGGCTTCGCCTGCTCGTTCAGAAGTTCGTCGTGGACGACGACATCCCCGAGTTCCGATCGTGTCTCGCCGCGGTCTATGCGGATGCCGAGGCAGCGCCGGCGCTGCTGTCGGCAGAGGCGGCGGCCATCGCGGCCAGCGGCCTGTCGTCGCTGGCCACCCTCGCAGACACACTCGCCCTCGCGCGCCCGCCCCGATCGACCGCCTGGCGCGCGCGCGGTCCGCGCCGTCCCGCTCCCGGCGGCGGGGCGGCCGACATCACGGTGCTGGTGCCCGCGTATCGCCACGAGGCCTTCATCGAAGCCACGCTCGAGAGCGTCCTCGCGCAGACCTACCCGGCCTTCCGGATCGTGGTGGTCGACGACCGGTCGCCCGACGACACGGCCGGCCGCGCCGCCAGCGTTGCCGACCCGCGGATCACGGTCACCGTGAACCAGACGAACCTCGGGCTCGGCGACAGCGTCCTGTCGGCCCTCGAGCGGATCGACACGCCGTACGTGGCGCTCCTCAACTCCGACGACGTCTTCACCGAGGACCGTCTCGAGCGCTGCCGCGCGCGACTCGAGGCCTCGCCGACGGCGCACGTCGTGGCGACGGGCGTGATCCCCATCGACGTGGACGACCGCGCCCTCTCGACGGACACGCTCCGCCCGCTGTTCGATGGGCGCCGCCTCGCCGACTGGGTTCGCTGGTACGCCGACACCAGCCGCGTGCCACCGGCCGCCGATCTCGTCGCCGAGCTGCTCGAACGTAACTTCCTGGTGACCAGCAGCAACATCGTGGCGCGGACGGCCTTCCTGCGGGCGTGCGCCCCGGCCCTGCGGGGCCTGCAGTTCTGCCTGGACTGGCAGGTGTTCCTCCTGGCGGCGGCCGCCGGCGGACTCGAGTACGACCCGGCGCCGATGCTCGGCTACCGGCTGCATCCCTCGAACACCGTGTGGTTCGACGCGGACCGTGCGGTGGTCTATCGGCTCGAGGCCAACCGCGTGCTCGCCGCGGCCCTCGAGGCCATGCGGCCCGCTCCAGGCGCCGGCGACGCCGCCACCGCGGCATTCCTGGGCCACCTCGGCCGCGCCGCCCGCCACTCCGAGGCGCATGGCCTCGCGATGACGGCCGTCGAAGTGCTGTCCGGTCAGGGTCTCGAGGCCGCGTGCGCGGAATCCAGCACGGTCTTCGCGGCCGTGCGGGCCCTCCTCTCGCCGCCGGCGAACGCGCACGGCACACGCCCTGACGACGAGAGGATCCGGGCGCTCGCCTGGCACGCCGCGGCCGAAGTCGCGCGGGAAGAGGCCGCCGTCGCCTGGCGAGCCGAGGGAGCGGCGCAGCGCGCGGCGCGTGAACGCGCCGCGGCCGACCGCGAGCACGCAGCCGCTCTCGAGGCCGAACGGCGGCAGTCGGCCGAACAGGCTCAGCGCCTCCAGGCCGCGCTCGACTCGGAGCGGCAGGAGGCCGCCGAGCGGGCCCGGCACCTGCAGGACGCCCTCGACGACGCGAGAGCCGAAACCGCGCGGACCGCTGCGGACGCCCACGCGGCGACGGTGGCCGCGGCCGCGGCCGCAGCCGCCGCGCAGGCAGAGGCCATCGCCCGTCTCAAGAGCGCGCCGGAGTGGCTGCTCGGCGATCGGCTGTGGAACCGGCTGCACCTCGGGCGGATTGGCGCCCCGACCGTCCGCGCGCTCCACGAGTGGCGCGACTGGAGGAATCGCACGCGGCTACGGCTGAGGGGCCTCGCCCGCCGCGTCGGCCTTGCCCGGCCGGGCGCCGTCGTGGCCGCCTGCTGGAGCTTCCCCATCCACTCGCAGACGTTCGTCTACCAGGAGATGACGGCGCTGGCCTGGACGGGCCTCGATTGCCACGTGTTCTGCTGCGACACGAATCCCAGGTCGGAGCTGCCGGCGGCCTTCGCGGGCCTCTGGGACCAGCGGCTCGTGATGCAGACCGACTGGGCGCGCGGCCAGGAGGACCTCGCCCACTTCCGACGCACGCGCCCGGATCGCGTCGACGCGCTGCTGGCCAGGCTGGCCGACGCCACGGGCCGGACGCCGGAGGCGCTGCTGCAGGAGTCGATCGTCCTCACGGGCTTCACCTTCGCGCGGCACGTCGAACTGGCCGGCACCCGCTACCTGCACACCTACTTCTTCTACGACCAGTCGTTCATCGCGCTGATGGCCGCCTGGCTCCTGCAGATCCCGCGCGGCATCACGGCCTACGCCGATCACATGATGGGCGACTACGTGTTCAAGCTCGTGCCCCTCCACCTGGAGACGGCGGACATCGTGGTGGCCACGAGCGCCCGGATCAAGCGGGAGCTCGGCGAGATCGGCGGCGGCCGGTTCGACGACAAGATCATCGTGAAACCGAACGGCATCGACGTGACGCGCTTCCGCCATGTCCCCGCGGCGGACCGGCTCGCGCTGCCGGGTCCGCCGCAGCTCGTGGCCGTCAACCGCATCGAGCCGAAGAAGGGCCTCATCCACCTCGTGGACGCGGTGGACCTGCTGCGGACGCGCGGCCTGCCGGTGACCGTGAACGTCGTCGGCGGCGTGGACACGAACACGCCGACCAGCGCCGCCTGCCATCGCGAGCTCGTGGACCGCATCGCGGCGCTCGGCCTGCAGGAGTCGGTCGTCCTCCACGGCGTGAAGCAGCAGCACGAGTTCGCGCCGATCGCGGCCGGCTCGCGCCTGTTCGTCGCGCCGTACGTGGAAGTCGGAAGCGGCGACAAGGATGGCATTCCGACGGCCGTGCTCGAGGCGATGTCCACGGGCCTGCCGATCGTGGCCACCGACGCCGGGTCGATTTCCGAGGCGGCCCGCGACGGCCTCGAGGGCGTGATCGTGCCCCAGCGCGATCCGGCGGCGCTGGCCGACGCGATCTACCGGCTGCTGACCGACCGTGACGCCTACGTCCGCCTGGCCGACGGCGCACGCGAACGCGCCGTGACGGAGTTCGACATCCACGTCACGGAACGGCGCCTGCACGAGCGCATCCGGCCCTACCTCGACGGCGGCGCCGCCGCGAGGGCCTGAGGCCTCATCGCGACCCGCGCGGCCGCTCGCGCATGACCCGCCGGTAGACCTCGACGGTCTGGCGCGCGATCCCCACGTGATCGTGCCTGGACTCCAGCGTGGCCCGGGCCGCCCGGCCGAGGCGACGGCGCAGTTCCGCGTCGCCGACGAGGCGCTCGACCTGCGCCGTGAACGACGCGGCGTCCTCGGTCACGGCCAGCAGGCCGTTCTCCTCGTGCCGGATGAGCTCCGGCATGCCGCCCTGGTTCGCGCACACGATGGCGCGGCCCGCCGCCATCGCTTCGAGGCACGAGTACGGGCAGTTCTCCCACAGGCTGGGCAGCAGGAAGATGTCGGCCGCGGCCACGAGCGGACGCAGGTCGCCGAGCGGCAGCGGTCCGAGCCAGTGGATCGAGCCCTTCAGGGGCCGCGACGCGAGCGCGGGCAGGAGGGTCTGCTGGACGTAGCCGAACAGGTCGGCGCCGGCGAGCACGAACGAGACGTCGTGGCGCTCCAGGATGTGCCCGGCGATCTCGGGCAGCAGGTGGATGCCCTTCCGCCGCTCCATGCGCCCGGTGAAGACGATCGTCAGGGGCCGCCGCGGCACCTGGTACTTCTCGAAGACCGCCACCGGCGCCGACGACTGGTCGAACCACCCCACGTCGAGCCCGTTGGTGATGACGGCGATCTGGCGCAGGACGCCGAGCTTGTCGGTCACCTCGTCGGCCAGGAACCGCGAACACGACGTGAGCGCGGTGGCGTGGCGGAGCGCCGGCTGTTCGAGGGCCGAGCAGGCTTCGATGTCGAGACGCCGCACGTCGTACGACCCCATGATGAGCCGGGACGGCGAGTGGAGGCGCACCACGCTCGGAATGTCGAGCAGACGCGTGACCAGCGCTCCTTCGGCGCCGCACTCGGGCATCTCCACCACGTCGAAGGCGTGTCGGTGGTGCAACGTTCGAAGGCCCTGGTACATGCTCCACGCGTTCTGCAGCCGCTGGCGCGTCCACCACAGCCGGAACTTCCCGAGGCCGTTGAACAGGCCCATCATCGGCCCGCTGGCCCAGTAGCGGTGCACGTGCACACCGCCGTCCTGCTCGGAGCGAAGCGGCGTCGGCTCGCGGGCGCCCGCCAGCACGTGTACCTCGTGGCCGAGCGCCGCCAGGCCGCGCGCGTGATGCCACGTGTAGGAGCCGATGCCGCCGAAGCCGGTCTCGGGCGGGTACTCGAACGACAGGAGCGCGATGCGCAGGGGTGGACCCGCACGGGGCGCCGGGGAATGGAGGGGGTCTTGGGCCATGGGCTGGGGGGGGCAGGGTCATCGTCGCGCCGGAATGGGCGCGACGCCGGGCAAGACCCGGGTGGTGAACGACGGGAACGTGAGGTCGACGGGCGGCGCGGGCTGCAACTCCGGCAGGAACCGGTAGAGATCGATGCGTCGCACGGGGCTGGCTTCCACGTCGAACGACCGGACGTGTTCGAACTCCGGGCGGCCGAGTGCGTCGATCAGGAGCCGGTCGGACGCCGTCAGCCAGTCGCCGCCGACCTCGACGGCCACCCAGCGGCAGCCCGACGCCCGCTGCACGAGCGCGACGACGTCGGCCGGCGTCTGCACCCGCAGCGTCTCGCGCCAGGTGAAGTCCGCCTCCTGCCGCATCTCGCCGAGGAATCGGCTGGAGAGCACGACGCGGCGCTCGAATCCGGGGTCCATCGCGCGCACGTAGAAACTGAAGACGCCATCGTACACGCCGCTGTAGAGGACGCTGTCGGTCGGACCATTTTTCCGCAGGTAATCGGCGACGGCGTCGATGCCCGACACGCGCTTGAGCGGCGTCGCCAGCGCGGTGGACACGGACCCGCCGAGCAGCACGGCCACGGCCGCGGCCGCGGCCGCGGGGCGCCACGAGCCCGCGCGGTCCGCCGCCCAGGCCACCGCGACGAATCCGGCCAGGACCAGCAGCGGACCGCAGACGACGGCGTAGCGCACGTCGCGCGCCGGCAGGACCGCCAGGCAGAGCGCGGCGGCGAGCGTCGCCAGCATCAGGCGCAGCGTGACGCGCCGTAGCGCCACGGTGGACACGCCCGCGACGACGCCTGCCGCACCGAGCGCGATCCAGGTCCACGACAGGCCCCGCGGGGCCAGTTCGGCGTAGTAGCGCCAGTTGATGGGATCGGTGAGCCGGGCCAGCGACGGCCCCTGACGCGCGAACTGCTCCGGCAGGACCACGGCCGCGACCGCGACCGCCGTCACGAGGCCGGCAGCCGGCACCCAGAGCACGCGCGCGTCGAGGTGGCGCAGCGAGAGCAGCATCCAGGTCATGGCCATCGGCACGACGATCGCACCGGGCACGTAGGTGAGGACGGCCGCGCCCGTGAACACCGCGAACCACGCGCGGTCGCGCCGGGCGCCGGTGTCGATCCAGGCCTGGCAGTGATACAACGCCCCGAAGCCGAGGGCGGCCGCCGGGACGTTCAGGAGCACGGCGTTCGAGAACTGGACCATCCACGGCAGCAGCACCGTGCAGGCGCCGGCCCACCCGGCCAGCGGCCCGATCCACCGTCGCCCCCAGAGCATCGCGTAGACGCCCATCGCCGCCGCCGACATGAGCACCAGGCCCTTGGCGGCGTAGGCCGAGGGGCCCGTGACCCCGAACACGGCGGCCTCGGCGAGGTGGAAGAGCGGCGGATACGCGCCCAGCACGATGACGGGGTACCGGGCGAAGTAGCTCAAGGCGTAGTCCAGGGGGTGACGGGGCATCGCCGTCAGCAGATCCCAGTAGAACTGGCCGGTGGCCGCGTGGCGGGGCGAGTCCCCCTGGAACCACAGGCCGTCGTTGGCCGCGTGCCACAGCCCGACGAGCAGGGTGGCCAGCACCACGCCCAGCGTCTGGCCCGCCTTCGACTCGGCGATGGCGGCGAGGCCCGGCAGCGTACGGATCCGGAGGGCGGAACCGGCGAGCGTCATCGCGGGTCGCGCCCCTGCCAGTAGCGCGCGTAGATGCGGTCGTACGGGATGAGCGGTTCGGGCAGGTCGAGGTGCGCGAGACGGATGTCCTCTGGCACCCGCATGAGCGCGTCGGTGGCGGCGCGTGGGCGCCGGACCAGCAGTCGCGCGACGTGCGGCGTCACGGCGGCGAGCAGCCGCAGGGGCCCCGATCGGAGCGCCCAGCGGCAGGCGCCCCATGTATCGCCCGCCCAGTACGACACCCCCGCGAGATACAGCGCGAACTGGCCCTTCGACCGGCGCAGGACCGCCGGCGTGATCGAGGGGGTCCGCTCCGCGAGGCTGTGCATCACGGCGAGGCGCGAGCGCCACATCGTGTCGCAGGCCGAGGACATGCTGTCGTCGCGGCGGCGGTAGGCGACCAGGGTCGCGGGCACGACCACGACGGGATGCGCCGCGGCCACGCGCAGGGCCACGTCCCAGTCCTCGCAGCCCTGGCAGCCGTTGTCGCGCAGGACGGGATCGTACCCACCCGCGGCCTCGAGGGCGTCGCGCCTGAAGAGCGGCACGCTGGCACTGCCCGTGAAGTTCACCTCTACGAGGCGATCGAGGACGCGGCCCTCGACCTGCCAGCGCGGCGACCGATCCAGCACCCGGCCCACCACGTCGATCCACGCCCACCAGCAGTAGGCCATCGCCGCCGCGGGCGCCGCCGCGTCGAGGGCCTCCACCTGGCGCTGAATCTTGGTCGGATCCCACAGATCGTCCGCGTCCAGGGGCGCGACGTACTCGCCGGTGGACTCGGCGATGGCCAGATTGCGGGCGGCGGCCACCCCCTGGTTCGGCTGTCGCAGGAGCCGCACCCGCGGATCCTCCGCCGACAGCGCCTGCACGATGTCGGCGGTGTCATCGGTGGACCCGTCGTCGACCACCACGATCTCCAAGGCCCGAAACGTCTGCCGCATGGCCGAACGGCACGTCGCCTCGATGAACTGGCCCGCGTTGTACGCGGCGATCACGACGGAGACACGGGGCGCGGACATTGGGACGTGGTGAAACGGTTACGATACCTGAGGCGGACGTCGGCTGCTCGACGGCGGCGGTTCGGCCGGTCCCTGCCGCGCGCCCGCACGGAGCACGCGCGCGGCCCGATCGGCGACCCAGCGGACCGAGCGGCCCGGATGCTTGAGCCCGTCGGCGACGAACCGGCGCCGGTCCTCCGCCGAGCATTCACGCAGCCACTGCAGCACCGGCATGTGCAGGCGCTGGACGGCCAGGGCCATCGACGAGTAGCGGCGGCGCGGTCGCACGCCGCCCAGGCCCGTCCCCCTGGCCAGCACGCCCGGCCACAGGGCGCTGCTCCACCCGCTGGCGGCCGCGGCGTCGAAGAGCGCGAGTCGCGAGGCGGCCGGACAGGCGCGGACCACCTCGGCCCGCACGAGGACGGCGGGCGAGGCGGCACCGGACTCCAGGACGAGCGGACGGGCCAGCACCGGCGGCAGGACGAGGCGCGCCGGGGACCCGTCGTCGAGAGTCCAGCCCGACACGAGTCCAAGGGCGGGCTCGCGGTCCATCCAGGCCAGGACCCCGTCGAGTGCACCACCGTCCACGGTCGCCCCGGCCTCGGTCAGCACCACGCCGGACGCCCCGCCGGCCACCGCGTGGCGAGCGGCGTCGAGCGCCGCGCTCTCGCCGTCCGGTGAGCAGGCGATGACGGGCCAGGCCACCCGATCCGAGGCGGCAGGCGCCCGCGCGTCATCGGCCGGCCTCGAGGGCCGCGAGGCGTGCACGACGGGAATGGGCCGAGCGGAGAGCCCGGACTTCCACGCCAGATGCTGGCCGACGACCGACGCGCTGTCGCACACCCGTCGCACCGTGGCCGCCGCCGAGCGCCCCATGGCCTGCTTCGCCTCGCCAGACACGGCGAGTACCCTGGCGAGGGCGCGCGCGAGGGCCTCGGGCGTCGCGTCGGCCGCGATCCAGCCCGACTCGCCGTCGACGACGAGTTCGCGCATGCCGCCATGCGGAGACGCCAGCACGGGCAGGCCGGTGGACATGGCCTCGATGCAGCTGTACGGGAAGTTCTCCCAGCGCGAGGGCACGACAGCCGCCGAGGCGTGCCCGAGCAGTGCGGCCACGCCCGCGCGGTCGACGGAACCATGGAACCGGACCTGGCGGCGCACCGCCCGCGGCAGGTGACGGCGCATCACGTCGCCCACGGTCGTGCCGCCGGTGACCGCCATCGGCGTGTCGCCGCCGATGAAATCGAACCGCGCCGCGGGATGCGCGGGCGCGACCGCCGCGATGGCCTGGGCCCACTCGACGACGCCCTTGCGTGGCTCGAGCCGGCCCACGTGGCACACCGTCGGCGAGGCCCATACCTCGGAGGAACGCTCCACCAGGGGCGTGTCGCCACGCGGATACGGCACCACCGTCACCCGACCCGGGTCGAGACCGTAACGCGCGATCGTCTCGTCGGCGATGAAGCGGCTCGGACACAGGACGGCGTCGGCCGTCTGAATCGAATAGGCCTCCAGCGCCGCCGCGGGAGCGAAGTCCGCCACGGCCGTGTCCCAGCCGTTGGCCGCGAAGATGCGCTCGGTCGGCGAATGGACGTGCACCACGCAGGGCGGGCGCACCGACGGGCCGAGCCCGGCCGCGCGGCGGAGTTGGAAGTAGGCCAGCGGGGCCTCCCACTCCTGTGCCTCGATCACGTCGATGGGCTCGTCGACGACGAGCTGCTCGACCAGGCGCGCGGCCTGCCAGGCGAAGGCCTGGGTCGGATAGGGCGAGGCGAGCAAGGCCGCGGCGACGAGCGGCGCGTAGCTCGCGTGCGGGCCGCTGAGCTCGGCCGGCGCCGGGGCGTCGTCGAGGGCGAGCCTGTGGACGATCAGACGGCCGTCGACGGACACGTCCCTGCGGCGCGGGGCGCCGTCCCAGCGGTGGGCGACGACGTGCACGCGTTCGCCGGCGTCCGCCAGGAGCCTCGCCGCATGCTGCACATACGTACCGATTCCCCCTGGGGGATACGCAGCCGGTGGGAATTCCCGGCAGATGAAAACGTGCGTCAGGCGGACAGCCTCCTACCGCGGGGGCGACTCGCGCTCATCTTGCCACGAACCGGGCAGACCTCGGGACGAACTTCGGGACCGGCGGGCGGGTCCGTCGCGACGATGCGCAGCCGCGGTAACACTCCGGCCGCGACCGGCATCGGGCTCAGCGGCCCGCGACGACGTCGCTGACGCGCCGGTACTTCACGGGCCGGCCACCGCGCAGCGCCGGCCGGTACTTCCAGGCCTTGACCGATTGCAGCAGCACGGCGTCGTACACGCGGCTGACCGAGACGTAGATCTTGGCGTCTGTGACGTTGCCCTGCTCGTCCACCAGCATGTCCAGCGCACCGAGCGGTGTGCCCGGCTCCGGCGCCCCGCGCGACCCCCACCACCCCGACACGGCCTGTTGGATTGGCTCCGGCGGCGTCACGTCGGCGTCACGCCAGTCGTACACGAAGAAGTCGATCGGCGTGAACGGCGGCGGCTCGGCGGGAGCGGCCGACGTGGGGTCGGCCGAGGCGGCTGCCGGGCCGGGCCCGGCCGGCGCCGCGGGGTCGTTGCCGGTGGCCGGCGTGGACGTCTCGTCCGGGTCGGCCGTCGGACGGTCTTCAACTGGCGCGACAGGGAGCGCGGACGGCCCGCCCGTCGCGTCCTCCGCCGCGAGCGGCGGCGACGTCGACTCCGGCGCCGTCGCATCGTGCGAGGGCGCCACGATGAGGGCCGGCCCGGCGGCGCGCTGGGCCAGCAGTTCGGCGACGGAGGGCGCCGGCCGCCTCGCGGCCGCCGGACCACGCGACGGTCCGTCGAGCGCCGCGCCCGCCAGCGTCAGGAACCCCTCACCGAGGGCGCGCAGGTCGGCCAGCGCGGCGTCGCGGGTGAGCTCCGGATCGGCCAGCACGCGCCCGAGCGTCGCGAAGAGCTCGCGCGCCTCGTCGAGACGCCCCGCATCGAACGCGCCGCGGCCGTCCGTGTAGAGCTGCCGCGCCACCCGCGGCAGCACCTGCCGGCGGGCGTGGTCGAACATGGCGCGCACGCGAGGCGACGCGTCGGCCTCCGTGAGCACGAACTCGGGCGCGATCTGCAGAAGGCCGGCCGCGGCCGCCTCGGCCTCGTCGGGGCGGCCCAGCGCCATCAGACACAGCATGCGGTGCCGATCGACGGTCACGCGCGCGTCCTCGGGCAGGGCCGCCGGGTCGAGCGCGTCGAGGGCGCGCAAGGCGTCCTCGTAGGCGGCGGCCGCGTAGAGGTCCAGCGCCGCCTGGACGGCGGGTTGCGCCGTGGCGGGCGCCCACGCGCCGAGCAGGGCCACGACGACGGCCGTGATGAGGACGTTCCGCATCGTCTACCTCCGCAGATCCGCCGCAAGCCGGTTCGGCCCGGACGCGCGCACCACGAGCGACTGGACCCGTTCACCGAGCTCGGGGTGGCGCAGGACGACCTTGTGGGGCCCGAGCGGCAGCATCAGGTTCGCCAGCGGCGTCTCGCCCACCCGCCGCCCGTCCACGAGCACCTCGGCCCACGGCGAGGCGTTGACGTGCACGGCGGCTACGGGCACGTCGACGACGAGCGGCGTGACCTTGCCGGCCGACACCACCGTCTTGACCGACGCGGTGAAGCCGAGCCCCGCGTTCGCGAGCTCCAGCACGTGGCCGCCGGCGCTGAGCATGAGGCGATCGGCGTCGCTCGACCCCAGCACTTCCCCCTTCTCCATCACCTGGACTGCGAAGGGCGCCTCGATCTTGAGCCAGCCCGACACCGGCCCCGCCGGCGCGGCCGGCCGCGCGGCCGGAGGGTCGAGCACCAACGCCAGCGTCTCGCCGCCAGCGAGCGTGATCTGCCGTTCCGTGGCACGGCCGTGGTCGAACGTCACGCGGACCACATGGGGCCCGGACGCAAGTGACTCGCGCGAGTACGGCGTCGAGCCCGCGAGTTCGCCGTCGATGAGGACCTGCGCCGCGGCCGCGCCGGTGTCCACGCGGAGCGTGCCCGTCGTCGCCGCGCGCTGGGGCGTGCCCGGCAGTTCGACGTGCCGCGCCCACCGCTCGCCGGGCACGAGGTCCGTCTCGAACTGTTCCGGCGCACCGCCGGGCCCGAGGACCTCGATCAGGTGGCGGCCGGCCGCCACGAACGCCGCCAGGGGGGTGGTGCCCTCCAGGCGGCCGTCGACCAGGACCTGGGCGCCGCTCGGATGGGAGGACACGACCATCTCGCTCACGTCGCGGGAGCCGCCGACCAGCGAGTAGCCGATGTAGACGGCTTGCGCCAGGATGACGAGCGCGAAGAGCGCCAGGATGCCGAACATCTCCCGCGGCACCGGGGTGACGGCGTCGGCGGCGAACCCGGGGCCGGAGGGCCGCGGGTCGACGGCGTAGGCCGCCGGGGCGTGAGGGGCCGGCGTCCACGGCTCGTCGCCGGCAATGGCCGCGTCCGAATCTGCGTCGTCGAGCGGGTCGCCGGGCCGCGGCGAGTCGGTCCAGGTGACCTCGGCGGCATCGCCGCTCCGCCCGAAGCCCCACGGATCGAGGTGATCGCGAACGCTCGCCGCCGTCGTCGTGGCCATCCCCTGCCCCCCTCGCCCGGGCCGCCCATCGACCCGTTCATTCACAGCAAGCGACGGCGGGCGGGGAAACCCCTCAGGGGACGGCCGGACGGGGCTCCGTGCTACGATTCCGGGTTCTCACCCACGCGTCCCCGTCGTCCAGAGGCCTAGGACGTGGCCCTTTCAAGGCTAAAACACGGGTTCGAATCCCGTCGGGGACGCCACACCCACCGGGTCCATGGGCCGGACGCCGGGCGGAGTTGCCCGATCGGAGGCGGCCGACGGCTCAGCGCCGGCCGACCCGCTGCCCTTCCAGGACGCTCAGCCGGTCACGCATCGCCGAGAGCGCCGACGCCTGATCCGCGAGCACTGCCGCCTGGTCGCGGACCAGCTGCTCCAGCGTCGCGAGGCGATCCTGGATCGCCCGGGGCAGCGCCCCCGGGCTCAGCGTACCGCCGCCCGTCGCCACCGGCGGCCCCATGATGCCCAACTGGCCGTTGACGTCCACGAACACTTGCTGCGCCGGTGACGTGAGCTGCGTGCCGTAGATCCCGGCGACGAACGTGCGGTTCTGGCCGGCACCGGTCACGCCGTTATAGGGCAGCCCGAGGCGCATGGTGTTCGTGTCGGCCGCGGTGCCGTACACGTTCGATCCGAGGAACACGTTGAACGAGCCGGTCGTGGCGTTGGCGCCCGCTTGAAAACCGAACGCGGCATTGTTGGCGCCGCTGCTGTTGTTGGCCAGGGCCCCCACGCCACTGGCCGTGTTCCAATGGCCCGTCGTGTTGCCGTAGAGCGCCGTGTGGCCAGTGGCCGTGTTGTAGAACCCAGTCGTGTTGACGCGGAGTGCCTCGTTGCCACTGGCCGTGTTGAACGAGCCCGTCGTGTTCCCGTAGAGCGCGGTGTAGCCGAGGGCCGCGTTGTAGTTGCCGGTCGTGGCCGACACCAGCGCGCCAAGGCCGACCGCGGTGTTCGCGGAGTTCTCGATCAGGCTCGGTCCGATACCGACTGACGGCGTGCCGCTGGCGTCCAGCCGGTTCAATGACGGCCGCGCGACACGGGCCTCCGGCCCCGGCACTGCTGGCCCGCGCTCCACCGCCAGCCCATTCGTGGATCGGCCGCCCGGGCTCAGCACCACGAATCCATCGTCCAGGCGCCGGCTGGGATCACCGACGACCACGCGAAACGCGCCGGCCGTCACCAGCACCGACTCCGGCGCCACGACGCGGACTTCGGTGTCGGTCGCCCCCGGCAGGACCACAGCGGGCCGCCCTTCCACCAGCACCACGACGTCGGCGCCGAGGCCGGTCCCCGTGATCGTGAGCACGCCGGCCTCCACATCCAGGGCCGTGCGTTGAATGGCGGGGGCGGCAGCGGGCTGCGCGGCCACGGGCGCGGACAGAGCAAGCAGAGCGACGCCGGCGAGGAGTCGACGCATGGGGGGAACCTCCAGGCCGGGGAGTCTGGCTCAGCCGTTCGGTCAAGGGCAAGCGTCAGTTTCGTCACCCGCACGAGCCCCCACGCGGGCGGACGATCACGTCTCGCTGTCGTACACGAGTCGTGGCGCCGCCGGCGGCGGGCCGGTGGGCGCCATGCCGTGGACGTCGGCGGCCCACGCGCTGAATGCCTTCATCGAGGGGTCGGCCATCATCCTGCCGAACGCCGCCATCGGATCGCTGCCGTCGCGCGTCTCCAGCGTGACGATGACCAGATCCCCCTGGGGCGTCTCCTGGAGGAATGTCCGCTCGTGGACGCCCGCTGCCTTCCGCGAGGCATCGAGCGTCACCTTCATCGTGCCGCTCATGAAGCTGTCGGCCATCTCCTGCCACGTCGCCTTCTTGCCGGGGAGGATGGGGATCGCCATCGCCAGGAATGCCATGTCGTGCGCTCCTTTCGCGGCCCGGCGTTGCCACGTCACGCTTGGCCACGCGTCGGGCCCGTACAGCAAGGCTAACGCACCAACCGGCGCGCCGAACGCGGGCCCACCTCGGTTTCGACGAACCTTGCAGCGATGCCAGGGGCGAGCGGCGTCTAGCGCTCGCCCATCACCTTGACGACCACCCGTTTGCGCCGCTGGCCGTCGAACTCCGCGTAGAACACCTGCTCCCAGGGGCCCAGGTCCAGGTCGCCGTCGGTGACGGGCAGGATCACCTGGTGGCCCATGATCGTCCGCTTCAGGTGGGCGTCGGCGTTGTCCTCGCCAGTGTGGTGGTGCCGGTACGGCAGCCCGGCCGGCGCGAGCTTCTCCAGCCACTCCTGGAAGTCGTGGATGAGCCCGTCCTCCCAGTCGTTCACGTAGACCCCGGCGGTGATGTGCATAGCCGACACCAGCACCATGCCGTCGTGGATGCCGCTCTTCTCCACGATGGTCCGGACCTGGTCCGTGATGCGCACGAACTCCTGGCGCGCGGACGTCTGGAACCACAGGTAGTCGGTGAACGTCGGCATCTCGGGGCCTCCGGGCAGGGGCGGTCGGCCCCCCTATCATCGCGCACGGGGCCCGGCCCTGCCGTCGCGAGTTCAGCGCCCGTCCGGCGGCCGCGAGCGCCCCTTTTCACCTTGCGGCACTCCGCACCGGCACGCTACTGTCATGGGCGCGGCTCGGGCCCGACGATCAGCCCGAAAGGGGACGACATGAGCAATCAGCACACGAGACGTGAGGTCCTTCGCGGCGGCCTGGCGGCAGCGAGTCTCGGCGCCCTGGGCGTGCCCGAATGGGTGCTCCCGGCGCTGGCCCAGGGTGCCACCGTGGTGCCGTTCCTCGACTTCCCGGAGAACTTCAACGCCAACCCGGCGCCCGATCGGCGGCTGTACGACACCCGCACGCTCCAGTCGTTCACGACGCCGAAGGATCAGTTCTTCACCACCCAGCACTACGGACATCCCGTCGTGGACCCGGCGACCTTCAAGCTCTACGTCGGCGGCCTGGTGGCCACGCCCAAGAGCTTCACGCTCGACGAGCTGAAGAAGATGCCGAAGACCGACGTGATGTTCGGCTTCGAGTGCTCGGGCAACCGCGCGCCGGCCCAGGGCCTCTGCAGCAACGGCAAGTGGTCGGGCGTGTCGCTGGCGGCCCTCCTCAAGTCGGTGGGCGTGAAGGCCGAGGCCCGCGAGTTCGTCTTCCTCGGCGCCGATCACGGCGCGGAGGAGGTCGAGTGGCGCACGCAGAAGTACAACCTCGACCAGCAGTTCGGCCGCAGCCTCCCGCGCGACCGCGCGCTGTCGCCCGAGCCGATCGTGGCGTGGGCCTACAACGACGAGCCGCTCACCCGCCACCAGGGGTTCCCGCTCCGCCTCATCGTGCCCGGCTACTACGGCGTGGGCAACGTGAAGTGGCTGCAGGAAATCCAGGCGCAGATCGACCCCTACATGGGCAAGTACCAGGCGCGCTGGTACCGCACCGTGCGGGGCGAGATGATCAACGGCGAACTGAAGTGGATGGAGACCGCCGTCACCACGATGCGGCCGAAGTCGTTCATCGCGCGCGTGACGAAGGACGGCGGCAACTACATGCTCACGGGCGTGGCCCTGAACGACGGGTCGGCGTTCAAGTCGGTCGAGGTGAAGATCGACGACGGTCCGTGGCAGCCGGCCACGTGGGACAAGCAGAACACGAAGTTCTCGTGGAAGCTCTTCCATTTCGACTGGAAGGGCGCCACGCCGGGTGAGCACACCCTCGTCTCGCGGGTCACGCTCGCCGACGGCGAGGTGCAGCCCACCGAGAAGGAGCTCGAGAACAAGAAGTCGTTCCTGGAGCACAACGCGCAGCACGTGCGGCGCGTGATGATCAGCTGACCAGGCCGCCGGGGCGCGTCCCCGGCGCACCACCAGGTGACGGCGCCAACGGGCCGCGTGGGACTCCCGCGCGGCCCGCGCGCTGTACGCGCCGTCAGCGGGCGGCGAGCGTCGCGTCGAAGACGGCCGGCAGATCGCTGCGCGTGGCGCGGAGGATCTCGAGGATGGCCTGGCGATCGGCCGCTGTCAGATGGGCGTACCGCTTCTCGCCGGGCGGCGAGGTGAGCACCGTCCACAGGCGCCGATAGACGGCCTGACGCACCGCGGGCGGCATGCCGGCGAAGGCCGTGGAGTAGATCGTGTAGCTGAGCGGATACCGCATCAGCCGCCCCTCCAGCTTCAGATCGCGCAGCGACCGCCCCGCCGGGTCCTTCGGCCCCTGCGCCTGGAACCACTCCGCGAATCCGGAATTGCCCTTGATCGTCCCGAGCGGCACCTCGTCGACGAAGAGCAGGTAGTCCGCCAGTTCGTTCACCGCGTCCGTGACCCGCGGCGTCAGCACCGGCTCGTCGCCGGGACCGACCGGCGCATCCGCCGACGCGCCGGCGACCAGGCGGTGCTCCCAGGCCGTGCGCGTCATCAGGTTCATGGCGTGCAGCTGGTGCTCCAGCACGACCAGGGCCACGATGTCGCTCGTCGGCCGGAGGTACTGGTCCAGGTCGCGCACCAGGCCCGTGCCGGCGAGGGTGGTGCGGAGCGCGGGCGCCGGCGTGTCCTCCGGCGGCGCTGCTCCCGGGAAGATGAGCGGCTGGTTCCCCATGTGCCGGGGCGGCACCTTGTCGCCGGTGACGTACCACCCGCCGTAGCGGCGACTGAGCGGCTCGCGATGGTCGCTCACCCCGCCGTCGGCGTAGGCGCTGTCGGACTTCCGGGGGAACGTGGTGAGGACGAACACGCCCGGGACGGCCCGGGTGTCCCACGACAGGTGGCACGACAGGCACGTCTCCATGCGCGACGCGCGCGGGGCGGCGCCGTCGGTCTGCGACAGCTGATAGAAGACCGTGCCGAGGCGCGGATCCTGCGCGGCCAGCTCCAGCAGCGGCGCTCCCCGGATCCAGGCGACGGCCACGTTGTCGCCGAAGTAGATGGCCCGCGGGTTGTCGGGCTTGATGTAGGACGACTGCAGGCTCGTCCCCGAATAGACCAGGGTCTGCGAGCTCGGGTCGAGGCCCAGGGCCTGCAGCACGGACTCCAGGTACCCGTGCGCCGGGTCGAAGGTGAGGCGCGCGTCGCCGCGCTCCAGGCGGGCGTTCAACTGCGCCACCGCGTCGGTCGGCGCGGTCGAGCTGTACTTGATGTTCGGGTGATAGCGCGAGTCCGGGAACGCGTCCGAGCGCTGCGCGGCCATGCCGGCGGCCCCGAGCCAGAGTGCGGAGGCGGCGACGGCGAGTGACGCGAACGGCGGAAGGCGCATGGCGTGGAACGTCCTGGACGGCGGCGATGATGCCGCTCTCAGTCTACGCCCACTGCCGCCCGCCGGCGCCGTGAACGACGAACGGGCGGGCCCGCCCCGGTGGCAGACCCGCCCGTCGAACGGCCGGCGGTCCCACGCGGGGCCGCCTGCAACCGCCTAGGCGGCCGCGGTCGCGGCCGGCTTCGACAGCACCGTGTCGAACACCTGCACCGCGCGCCGCATCTCGTCCATCGTGCCCATCGAGATCCGCGCGTGCGTCTTGTCGTACGGCGGGAAGTCGCGGCCGACGAACACGCCTTCCTTCGCGCACGCCTCGCGGAAGCCCTTCGCGGGACGCTTGATATTCACGAAGATGAAGTTGGACTGCGAGTCGGTGGGCGTGTAGCCGCGATCGGCGAACCACTTCATCGTGAAGGCCCGGACCTCGGCGTTCCGCGCGCGCTCGCCGGCGATGTAGGCCTGGGGCACCGCCAGCGCGGCCTTGGCGCCCTGCAGGGCCATGATGCTGATGGCGTCGATGCCTTCCCAGGCGGCCATCTTCCGGATGGTGTCCTTGTGCGCCACCGCGTAGCCGATCCTCAGGCCGGCCATGCCGTAGCACTTCGAGAAGGTCCGGGCGACGATCACGTTGGGGTGTTCGATCGCCATCGGCACCATCGTCTCGTAGCCGGGCATCGTGACGTACTCGAAGTACGCCTCGTCCACCAGGATGCTCGTGGACGGCGACTGCGTGATCACGGCCGTGAGGAACTGCCGCGTGTCGGCGCCGCCGGCCGCGGTGCCCACCGGGTTGTTGGGGTTGCAGTAGAACACCAGCCCGGCGCCCTTGGCCGCCGCCAGCATCTTGTCGAGGTCCATCCGCAGTTGGCCGTCGAGCGCGACGCCCGTGATGGGCCGGCCCTTCAGGCGGGCGTGGGACGCGCAGTCCTCGTAGGCGGGCGTCGCCACGGTGAGCCCGGCCGTCTTCGACGTCGTGATCTCGGTCACCGTGCGCAGGATCTGGGTGGAGCCCGCGCCCAGCAGGACGTTCTCGGGCTGCACGTTGTGCCGCTTCGCCACGAGCCGCGTCACCTCGTCGGCGGCGGCGAAGGCATAGCGGCCCGCCTCGGGCATGCTGCCGGTGACGGCGGCCAGCACGTCCTTGTGGCACCCGAGTGGGTTCTCGTTGCTCGAGATGATGATGGGCGCGGCCCCGGCCTCGGCGCGCAGGTCCACGCCGAGCAGGCCCCCTTCGCGGCCCCGGCCGCCGATCCACAGGCCCGCGGCGCCGGCGCCCACCGTGTGCACGAACGAACGTCGCGAGAGCGACATGGCAGCCTCCTTGGTCCCCGACACGGTTAGCGCCCCGCCTGCTGCCGGGACGTGGTGGCCGCCCCGCCCAGCACCTGCTTGAAGACCGCCACGGCGCGGTGCATCTCGTCCATCGTCCCGATCGAGATCCGGCAGTACTTCTGCTCGAACGGCGGGAAGTCGCGGCCCACCAGGACCCCGGCCGCGCGGCACGCGTCGCGGAAGCCCTTCGCCGGCCGCTTGATGTCCATGAAGAGGAAGTTCGTCTGCGAGTCGGTGCCGGAGATGCCCATCTCCTCGAACGCCTTCACCGTGTAGGCGCGCACCTCGGTGTTGCGGGCCCGCTCGGCCGAGATGTGGGGCACGTTGGCCAGCGAGGCCACGGCCCCGGCCAGCGTGAGCGTGCCCACGCCGTTCTTCAGCCGGTGCGCGTCGAGTGTCTTGATGGCGGCGGGATCGCCGATGGCGTACCCCGCGCGCAGGCCGGCCATGCCGTGCGCCTTCGAGAAGGTGCGGGCGACGAAGAGGTTGGGCGTCGAGAGGGCCATCGGGATGGCGGTCTCGTAGGTGGGGTCGGTGACGTAGTCGTGATACGCCTCGTCGATGAGGATCACGGTGTCGGGCGACGCCGCGTGAATGGCCTTCACCGTCTCGGCCACGGCGGTCTTGCCGTGGACGGTGGCCGTCGGGTTGTTCGGGTTGCAGAAGAACACGAGGCCGGCGCCCTTCGAGGCCGCCACGAGCGCGTCCAGGTCGATCTTGAGGCCGGCGTCGAAGCCCACCTCCCGGACGGGCGTGCCGATCTGCTTCGCCGTCTCGCGCGGCGCCTCGAACGAGGGCCACGCCGTGACGAGCGGCCGGCTCGCCGACGTGAAGGCGCGCACGGCGCTGGTCAGGATCTCGCCCGAGCCGGCCCCGAGGACGACGTTCGCGTCGCGGGCGCCGTACTTCTTCGCCAGGGCGCCGATGAGGGTGTCGTCGCGTTGGGTGGCGTTGCCCGGATAGCGCGCGGCCTGGGGATACGCGCCGGCGATGGCGTCGACGACGTGCTGGCCGGGACCGAGCGGGTTCTCGTTGCTCGAGATGCGGATGAGCTTTGCCGCTGCGGTGCCCATCTGGGCCTCCACGTGGCCGGCCCTGTGGGCCTCGCGGCCACGGGCCGAGATCCAGCCGAAGTCGGTCTGGGTCTCTCGCAGTCCGGTCAAGAGCCGCCGACGTGACAGCGACATAGGGTCTCCTCCTGCGCCTTGGGCGCCGATGCCGACCTGATGCGGGGAACGATCGGGAGCATGTTACCGCCCGAAGCGGCCGGGGACACGCATTTCTTCCAGCGCGCGCTGACGCCGCCGGGGTGCGCCTAGCGAGGCGCCTCGGCCACGACGAGCGCCATCCAGCGCCCGTCCGGCGACACGGCCAGCCGCGAGAGCGGCCCGACGCCCGGCGCCGAGAGGAGCGTCCACCCCGACTGGCCGGGACGCCACCAGTGGACGGACTCGCCGGCCGTCATGAAGAGCGTGCCGTCGGCGGCCCACGCCGTGTCGCGGTCGCTGCTCCCCTCGACGGCGGGCACCAGGTCGCGCACCTCCCCGCTGGACGGCACCCATTCGCGCACCATCCATCGGCCGTCCACGCGCTGCACGAAGGACAGCGTGCCCGTCGGCCGCCGCTGGAGGGAACGGCCCACGTCGCGCGCGATCGTGGTGGACCGACCCGTCTTCGGGTCCAGCACCTGGAGCGTGGCCGGCGATCCGAGCACGTAGATGGCCAGGCGGCCGTCGTCGGCCCAGGCGTGGTACCCCGCCGGCTTCACGTCCTTGGCGACGAGGGTCCCCGGCGTGTCGCCGTCGCCGATCGTCCACACGCGCTGCGTGCCGTCGGCCTCCACTTTGATGACCGACACGCCGGCCTCGCCCGGCATCACCGTCGGCGAGTACTCGGATTCCGGCGTGCTCGTCATCTGCCGGATCTGGCGCGTCTGGATCTCGAGGAAATAGATGTCCGTCTGTTTGCCGTCGCGGCGCGACGTGAAGAGCAGGGCGCGCCCGTCGGCGCCGAAGAACGGCTGGTTGTCGTAGCCGCCGGGGTTGTCGGTGGCCACGCGGGCCGGACCCATCGCCGGCGCCGGCACCAGGCGGATCGGCGCCATGTAGATGTCGGTGGCCGGAGGCGCGGGAGCCTGGCGGGCGAACACGACGGCCACCAGCGGGGCGATCAGGAGGACGACCGCCGCGCCGAGGCGCGGCGCGCCGGCGGGAAGCGCGCGCATCGCGCCCTTATACTACGCTCGCGTGCCGGCTACGGACCTCTGGCCGCTCCTCGGCCTCTTCGCGGTCGGCCTGGTGGCGGGCGGCCTCAACGTCGTCGCGGGCGGCGGCTCGTTCCTGACCCTGCCGCTCCTCATCTTCCTGGGCCTGCCCGCGGCGGAGGCCAACGCCACCAACCGGGTGGGCCTCCTGGCCCAGAATCTCGCCGGCGTGTGGGCCTTCCATCGATCGCGCGCCGTGAACTGGCGCTGGGGCCTCGCCGTGGCCGTGCCGACGGTGGTCGGGGCGGTCATCGGCGCGCGCTGGGCGCTGCAGTTCAGCGACGTCGCCTTCCGCCGCGTCCTGTCGATCGTGATGCTCCTCATGACGCCGTGGACGCTCTCCCGCACGCAGCCGCCGGCCGGGCGCGCCGACCTGTGGTCCCCGTGGCACCCGGCGATGGTGGCGGCCTTCTTCGCCATCGGCGTCTACGGCGGCCTCATCCAGGTCGGGAACGGCTTCGCGATCCTGGCGGCGACGAGCCTCGCCGGCATGGATCTCATCCAGGGCAACGCCATCAAGGTGCTGGCCGTGCTGGCGCTGGCGGCGGTGTCGCTCGCCGTCTTCGCGTCGGGTGGCGCCGTCCACTGGGGAGAAGGCGCGGCCCTTGGCCTCGGCAACGTGATTGGCGCCCTGGGCGGCGTGCGGCTGGCCCTGACGCGCGGACACGCCTGGATCCAGCGGGTCGTGACCGTGGTCGTCGTGGTCTTCGCCCTGCTCCTCTGGCTCGAGACGTAGCGCGACCACGCGACCCTATCCCACGTATTCACAGGACGTTACACGTCCGTCACACGGCCGGCCCGAGGGCGTTTGGTATGCTGGGCGCGGTCGCCGTCCATGACCCGTTCGTCCGCGTCCCTCGCGTCCGCCTCGCCCGCCCCGCCCGCCATCGCCAGCCGATCGCGCAGCAAGCGCAAGGTGGTCCCCCTGCGGCCGGCGGTGCCCGTCACGCCCGACTGGTCCGCCCTCGACCCGCAGGACCTGGGCAACTCGGCGCTCTACATCAACCGCGAGCTGAGCTGGCTGGAGTTCAACTGGCGCGTGCTCGCGCAGGCGAGCGACATGGCGCACCCGCTGCTCGAGCGGGTCAAGTTCCTGGCGATCTCGGCGACGAACCTCGACGAGTTCTTCATGGTGCGCGTGGCGACGCTGCTCAAGAAGCTGCGCGCCGGCATCGACGACACGTCGATCGACGGCCTGACCACGGAGGAGGAGCTCGTGGCGATCCGGGCGCGCGCCGGCGAGCAGATGGCCGAGCAGACGCGCTGCTGGCAGGAGCAGCTGCGGCCCCAGCTGGCGGCCGAGGGCATCCACTTCCTGGATGCGAGCGACTACACGCCGCCGGTGGAAGCGTGGCTCACCGAGTACTTCGAGACGCAGGTCTTCCCCGTCCTCACGCCCCTGGCCTTCGACCCGGGCCATCCGTTCCCGTTCATCTCGAACCTCAGCATGAACCTCGCCGTGCGCGTCCGCCACAACGGCCGCACGAAGTTCGCGCGCGTGAAGGTGCCGGGCATGCTGCCGCGCCTCGTCGCGCTGCCGGCGGGCCTGGCGACGCAGCCCGGGACCACCTTCGTGTTCCTCGAGGACGTGATCCGGGCCAACATCCGCGCGCTGTTCCCGGGCACGACCGTCGAGGGCGCGCACCTCTTCCGCGTCATCCGCGACACCGACATGGTGATCCAGGAGGACGAGGCCGACGACCTGCTCGAGAGCGTGGACCGCGGGCTGAAGCAGCTCCGCTACGGCGCGCCGTCGCTGCTCCAGGTGGAAGCGGACATGCCGCGCCGCGTGCTGGACATCCTCATCGAGAACTTCGAGGTGGACCACGACGTCGTGGAGCGCACGAGCGCGCGGATGGGGCTCGGCGACTGGAGCCAGATCGCGGCCATCCACCGGCCCGCGCTGAAGGACGCGGTCTTCCACCCGCGCACGCTCTGGGGCCCCGACGACGTCGACCAGGTGTTCGAGCAGATCGCCGACCAGGACGTGCTGGTGCACCACCCGTTCGACTCCTTCACGTCGGTGGAGACCTTCCTCCGCGCCGCGGTGTCCGATCCCGCGGTGGTCGCCATCAAGATCACGCTCTACCGGATCGGCGCCGACTCGCCGCTCGTCGACCTCCTGATCCAGGCCGCCGACCAGGGGAAGCAGGTGGCCGTGCTCGTGGAGCTCAAGGCCCGCTTCGACGAGCGCAACAACATCGCGTGGGCGACGCGGCTCGAATCGGCGGGCATCCACGTCGTCTACGGCCTGGTGAACATCAAGGTCCACTGCAAGCTGTGCCTCGTCGTCCGCAAGGAGGCCGGCGGCATCCGGCGCTACGCCCACCTGGCCACCGGGAACTACAACCGCTTCACGTCACGCGTCTACACGGACATCGGCCTCTTCACCACCGACGACGCCATCGTGGACGACGTGAGCGAGGTGTTCAACACCCTCACCGGCTACTCGAACCGCCGGAGCTACCGCGCGCTGCTGGTCTCGCCGGTGGGCCTTCGCCTCGGCATGAAGGCCCTCATCGAGCGCGAGATCGAGCATGCGCGGGCGGGCCGGCCCGCCCGCATCGTCATCAAGAACAACGCCGTGGCCGACCTGGCCATGATCAAGCTGCTGTATCGCGCCTCGCAGGCCGGCGTCCAAGTGGAGCTCGTCGTGCGCGGCGTCTGCTGCCTGCGCCCGGGCATCCCCGGCGTGAGCGACACCATCCGCGTGCGGTCGATCGTCGGACGCCTGCTGGAGCATTCCCGCCTCTACTGGTTCCAGAACGGCGGCGAGGACGAGCTCTACTGCGGCAGCGCGGACCTGATGGAGCGCAACCTCGATCGCCGGGTCGAGGTCCTGTTCCCGATCGCGGACCCGGCGCTGCGGGCGCACCTGCGCGACGTCGTCCTGGGCACGCTGCTGGCCGACACGGAACGGGCGTGGCACCTCACCTCGTCGGGACGCTACGAACGGGCCACCACGTCGGAGTCGCCCGTGGACGCGCAGCGCGCGCTCATCGAGGGCTACGCCGCCAGCCTCCGCGACGACGTGGCCTCCTAGGCCGGCCGGTCCGCGCCTAGGTCCACCGGAACAGCCGGAGGGCCGCCGCGGAGGACACGCCGCCCCACGCGCCCAGCACCGCCAGTTCCCGCCAGACCGCCGTCAGCGGCGCGCCGTCGTTCATCACCGCGCGCAGCGCGTCGTTCAGCGCGGTCAGCGGCAGGACCCGGATGAACGGCTGCATGGCGTCCGGGAAGTTCGACGAGGCGAAGAACACGCCCGAGAACACCCACATCGGCACCATCACCAGGTTCAGCAGCCCCGACACGCCCTCGATCGTCCTCGCACGGCTGGAGGTCAGGAGCGCCACGCCGCCGAACGCGAGCGCTCCGGCGACGGACACGGCCGCGAGCGCCAGCAGGCTCCCGTGGACGGCCACGCCGAACACCAGCCATGCGAAGACCAGCAGCAGGCCGGCCTCGCCGGCCAGATACACCAGCCGGCTGATCACGAGCGACGCCAGGTAGTAGGTGCGCGGCATCGGCGTGGCGGCGAGGCGCTTGAGGAGCTTGCGCGTGCGCGCCGTGACGATGGCGAAGCTCGTGCTCCACATGCCCGTGCCCATGATGTTCATGCCGAGCAGCCCCGGAACGAGCCAGTCGATGTAGCGCGAGCCCACCGCCCGCACGGTGTCCTGGCGCGGGACGAAGGCATCGCGTCGGCCCGCCGCGGCCTGGAGCGCCGCGTCCACCGCCAGGCGGGCCACGCGGCTCTCGGCGCGCCCGGGATCGAAGCGGTAGACGGGAGGCTCGTCGTCGGTCACGTACACCTGGACGACGCCGTCGCGCAGCGCGCGTTCGACGTCGGCGCGGGCCACCTCGCGGACGAGGAACCCGCCACCGTCCTCGAGCGCCGCGATCCGGGCCGCCGGCGCCGCGGGCGACATGCCCACGATCACGGGCTCCTCGCCGCGCGCGCGGAAGGCCACCCCGAGCGCGCACGCCATCACCACCGGGAACAGGAACACCCAGAACACGGCTTCGGGCTCGCGCAGGAACTCCCGCATCCTGACGAGCGTGAGCTCGCGCAGCGGATGCAGCCGTTCGGACGGGGCGCCGGGGTCAGTCGTCACGGAGATGCCTGCCTGTGAGGGACACGAACACGTCCTCGAGCGTCGGGCTGTGGGTGGTGAGGTCGCCGACGACGGCGCCCGAGGCGGCCAGCGCCGCCAGGACGGCCGGCACCGTCTCGTGGATGGCGCCGCTGCCGATCGTCACCACGTCGCCCTCGACGTGCGCCTCGACGGCGCCCGGCAGGGCGGCCAGGACGGGCATGGGCGGCGGCGCGCCCCGCTCCAGCCGCACCGTCACGACGTGCGCGGCGCCAATCGACTGCACGAGCGAGGCGGGCGTACCGAGGGCGATGAGGCGCCCGCGGTCCACGATGCCGACCCGATCGGCGAGCGTGGCAGCCTCGTCCATGTAGTGGGTCGTGAGCAGGATCGTCCCTCCCTCGTCCCGGAAGCGTCCGAGCACCTCCCACAGCTGCAGCCGCGACTGCGGGTCCAGGCCGGTCGTGGGTTCGTCCAGGAACAGCACCTCGGGACGGCCGGCCATGGCGCACGCTATCGACAGGCGCTGCCGCTGGCCGCCCGACAGCTTGCCCACCCACTGGTCGCGCTTCGCCTCCAGGCCGACCAGCGCCAGGAGCTGGCCGACGCTGGGCCCGGATGTGTAGAAGGACCGGAACAGGCGCAGGGTCTCGAGCACCGACAGCTTCTCGGAGAGCTGCGTCTCCTGGAGCTGGACGCCGAGCCGCGCCCTGAGCGCCGCACCGGCCTCGTGCCAGCGCTGGCCGAGCACCACCACCTCGCCGGCATCGGGCGTCTGCAGGCCCTCGAGCATCTCGATGGTGGTGGTCTTGCCCGCGCCGTTCGGCCCGAGCAGGCCGAAGCACTCGCCGCGGCGCACCTCCAGATCGAGCCCGTCCACGGCCACGACGTCGCCGAACCGCTTGACCACGCGGCGGCAGGCCAGCGCGACGTCGTCGGGCATGGCGGGATTGTACTCGCGGCGATTGCGACGGCCGTCGCCGCTGGCCTACACTGCGAACAGGCATCGATGGGCACACGACCGCACACAGCCGTCCGCCGCGAGCCGGCGGCCGGCGCCCACGTCCCCGCCGTCCCCGTGGAGCCGCGGTAGTGTCGGCCACCATCGTCGTCATCGGTCCCGAGCACACGCTGCAGACGCTCTCGGCGCGCTTCGAGTCCGGCGGCCGGGTGCACAGCTTCACCGACGACGAGGCCATCGAGGCGCTGGAGCACATCTTCCGGCACCGGCCCCGCATCGTCGCCGTGGAACGCGAGTTCTCGGGCACGTCGCGCGGCGTCGCCCTCATCGGCCGCGTGAAGGACGATCCCACGCTGGCCGAGTGCGAGGTCCGCGTGGTCGCGCACGACACCGGACCCCGCCCCTCGGGCGTGCGGCGGCCGGCTGCGGCCTCGAACGCCGGTCCGGCCGTCACCCCCATCCAGCACGGCGTCCGCCGCGCCGCGCGCGTCCGGATCGCGGAAGGCACCGAGGTCCTGGTGGACGGCGATCCGGCGGCGCTCGTGGATCTCTCAATCCTGGGCGCGCAGGTGCTCGCGCCCTTCTCGCTCAAGCCGAATCAGCGGGTGCGCGTCTCGTTCGCGGACGCCCGCGGCATCGTGCGCACCGTGGGCACGGTGGCCTGGGCCGCCTTCGAGATGCCCAAGAACATGCCGCCCCGCTACCGCGCCGGCATCGAGTTCCCCGGGGCCAACGCCGAGGCGCTCAGCATCTTCTGCGAGAAGCACCGCAGGAGCTGACGGATCGGGGCTTCGGACCCGATGGGTCTGGCGCTACCGCTTGACGCTCCGCCCCGCTCCCGGGCCCCGGGCCCCGGGCCCCGATCCGTTAGTTCGCGCCCCCGATCCATCCAGCCAGCGGGCGGTCGTCGCGGATGATCGTCTCGTGGCGGTCGGAGCCGGTGGAGACCAGCGCGATCGGCACGCCGCTGACCTCCTCGAGCCGGGCGATGTAGCGCCGGGCGGCCTCGGGGAGGGCGTCGAAGCGAGCCGCGCCCTTGGTGGGCGCGCTCCAGCCGGGCCACCGTTCGTACACGGGCTCGATGGTGGCGCCGGCGGGCAGCGATGAGGGGAATTCGGCCACCTGCTGGCCGTTGACGCGGTAGGCCACCGCGACCTGGATCTCTTCCAGCCCGTCGAGCACGTCGAGCTTGGTCAGCGCCAGGGCGTCGATGCCGTTCACGCGGGCCGCGTAGCGGATGGCCACGGCGTCGTACCAGCCGCAACGGCGCGGCCGGCCCGTGGAGGCCCCGTACTCGTGGCCGGTCTCGCGCAGGCGCTCGCCCATCGCGTCGTGCAGCTCGGTCACGAACGGCCCCTCGCCCACGCGCGTGGCGTAGGCCTTGGCCACGCCCAGCACCGCGCCGATGGCGCGCGGCGGTACGCCGAGCCCCGTGCACACGCCGCCGACCGAGGCATTCGACGAGGTGACGAACGGATACGTGCCGTGGTCGATGTCGAGCATCGTCCCCTGCGCGCCCTCGAACATCACGCGCCGGCCCGCCTTCATCGCGGCGTGCAGGTACAGCGCCCCGTCCACGGCCCAGGGCCGCAGCCGCTCGGCCTGCGCGACCAGCGCTTCGTAGACCTGGCGCCAGTCGAGGTGGGTGTCCTTGATCATCTGGTTACGCGCGTGCACGTTCTCGCGCACCAGATCGGCCAGCCCATCGGGATCCGACAGGTCCGACACGCGGACGCCGCGGCGCCCGATCTTGTCCTCGTACGCCGGGCCGATGCCTCGCGACGTCGTCCCGATCTTCCGCTCGCCGCGGCGGGCTTCGCTCAGCACATCGAGCTCGCGGTGATACGGCAGGATGACGTGCGCCCGATCGCTGACGAACAACCGCCCATCCACCTCGATCCCGAGCCCGCGCAGTTCGTCGACCTCGAGGAAGAGCGCGGCCGGATCCACCACGACGCCGTTGCCGATGAGGCAGGAGACGCCAGGGTGGAGGATGCCCGACGGGATGAGATGGAGGACGAACTTCCGGCCGTCCACGTAGACCGTGTGCCCGGCGTTGTGGCCGCCCTGATAGCGCGCCACGACGGAGAAGTTCGGCGTCAACAGATCGACGATCTTGCCCTTGCCCTCGTCGCCCCACTGGGCGCCCAGCACCACGATGTTCATGCGTTCTCGATACTCGCGCGAGCGTCCGGCGGCACACGCGCCGCCGGTCCAGCCGACGCCACAGGATAGTGCAGGGCATCGCCGCGCGCCAGTCACGCGCGCCCGGTGTGTCGCAATTCGAAACGCAAGCGCGCGACGCGCGGAGTTGTCAACTCTTTTCGTACCGAGATTCACGTTGACAAGGCGGCGTGACCTGCTTAGTTTCTACTCCTTCGCGCGACTCTCCCCCCGCGCGCCACGGCATATGCGCATCGTCGTCACGCTCGCCGCTCTGAGTCACGACCTCGCACCCACCGACTCGCTGCCTCCACGGATCGGTCGCCCATCATGATGACGCCTCACGCCGGCCTCGAACGCCGCGTCGTCGCGTCGCTCGACGCGACGCCGTCGCGCGTTCCCGTCGTGATCGGCGGCTGCGGCACGGGGCGCACCACGCTGCTCCACGGCCTCGCCGATCGCTTCGGCCGCGGCAGCTGCCAGTACGTGGACGTGGAGCGCTCGGCGAGCACGCCCGAACGCTTCCATGCCGCGCTCGTCGCGGCCTCGCCGTTCGTGGATTCCGGCGCGCCGCGCGACGACGCCGGCACGCCGGCCAGCGCGCGCGACGCGTTCGATCGCACGCTGGCGTTCCTCCAGCGCGCGCGGACGCCCGACGGCCACGCGGCGACGTTCCTGCTCGACGAAGTGCTCGAGCTGAAGACGTTCGAGAACTTCCCCGGCCTGCGGCACGTGCTGCGCGAGCTGGTCGAGGCCGTCGCCGACAGCCCCAACCGCTTCGTCTGCTCGAGCCGCTACGTGGCGCGGACGCACCGCGCCCTGCGCGACGCGGCGGCGCGCTTCGAGGTGGTGCAGCTCCCGCCGCTCGCCGTGGGCGACGTCGGCGCCATGCTGCCGCCGTCGGATGCGGCCGGCGCCGCCGACCGCGAGGAACTCGCGGCCACCATCCACGCGCTGGCCGACGGGCGCGCGGCGTACGTCCGGGCGCTGGGCGACGCCTGCGCGTCGATGAGCCAGCGCGGTGGCGATCCGATCAGCGCGCTCACGGCGCTGCTGACCTCCGACGGCGCGCTGACGGCGTGGTGCGGGTACCGCTACGAGCTCCGGCTGCACCGGGCACGCGGCTACGGCGCGCTCAAGGCCATCCTCGAGATCCTGGCGGAAGAGGAGCCGCTGACGCTCACCGAGATTTCGCTCCGGCTCCGCCGGACGCCCGGCTCCACGAAGGACTATCTCTCCTGGCTCGAAGACGTGGACCTTGTGGCGTCCCGTCAGAAGCGATACAGCTTCGTCGATCCGGTGCTGCGCCTGTGGGTGCGCCTCCATGCGCGGTCGATGCCGCCGGGCGTGGACGACGTGGCCCGCGAGGTCCAGCAGTACGCCTTCGCGCGGCTGCCGCACACCGACCGCGGCTTCGCCGCCGCCGGCGCCCCCGAGCGGAAGCCCTGGGGCATCATCGAGATCGACTAGTCCGGACCAGGGACACCGGAGAGCGCGGCCAGCGCCAGGCGGGCCGCCTGCTGCTCGGCCGCCTTCTTCGTGCGCCCGGCCCCTGACGACACCACCTCGCCGTCGATCACGACGTCCACGTGGAAGCGCTTGTCGTGGTCGGGCCCCGACTCCCGCGCGATGCGGTAGGCCGGAAGGGATCGGCCCGCGGCCTGGAGCCGCTCCTGCAGCGCGGACTTCGGATCGCCCTCGAGCGTGCCGGTCTCGCGCACGTCGCGCAGCAGCGGCCGCCACGCCCGCTCGATGAACGCCCGCGCGCGCTCGATGCCGCCGTCGAGATAGATGGCGGCGATGACGGCCTCGAGCACGTCGGCGAGCAGCGCCGGCTTGGTGCGGCCCCCGGTCTTGTCCTCGCCGCGGCCGAGCAGGAGGTCGTCGCCCAGCCCGAGGCGGCGGCTGATCGTGGCCAGGGCCGCGGTGGAGACGAGGGAGGCCTTCGCCTTCGACTTCGGCCCCTCCGAGTACTCGGGGAACTCGCGGTAGAGGATGTCGGCGATCGCGAAGCCCAGCACGGCGTCGCCCAGGAACTCCAGCGACTCGTTGTCCACGACCCCGCCGCTCGGGTCCTCCGCCGCGCGGGACTTGTGCGTCAGGGCGTGTTCGAGGAGTCCGCGATCGCGGAAGGTGTAGCCGAGCCGGCCCTCCACGTCGCCGAGCTGCGCCGCCTTCGGCACGGTGATGGCCGCGCTGCCGGCGTCCCCGTGACTCACGAGCGCGCGGCGCGCGGCCTCGGCCTGCTCGGCCGGCACGCCGATCCGGATCTCGCCGAGCGGCGTGACCGCGAACGCGAACACGTTCGCCGGCGGTCCGGCGAGCCGCACCACGTCCAGGCCCTGGCTCTCGAGCAGCGCCTGGACGACGGAGGCTTCGATCTCCGACTGCGTCCGGAAGACGATCTCCACGTCGGACATCAGGCCCCGTCCAGATCCGCGGCCGCGACCTCGACCGCCAGGTCGGCCGGCTCACCGGCGCCGGCCGCGCGCTGCTCCACCCGCAGGAGCAGCATCGTCATGTCGTCGTGCTGCCCGGCGCCTGCGCCGAAGGCGCGGACGTCGGCCACCAGGCGGCCCGCCAGCTGATCGAGCGGCAGATCGCGATGGCGGCCGGCCTGCTCGCCGAGCCGCGCCTCGCCGTAGCAGTCGTGCTGCGGGTTCATCATCTCGCTCATGCCGTCGGTGTAGAGCACGACGAGATCGCCGGCGCTGAGAGGAACCGTGACCTCCTCCAGCAGGGACTCGAAGAGCGACCCGTCGTCGAGCGTCAGGCCCACGACGAGCCCGTCCGGGGCCAGGACCTTCACGGGGGGCGCGGCACCGCCGCGCGCCGCGGGCACGAGGAGCAGCGGGCAGTGGCCGGCCCGCGCGTAGGTCATCACCTGGCGGTGCAGGTCCACCACGAGATAACTCATGGTGATGAAGCTGCGGCCGTCCAGGCGGTCGACGAGCACCCGGTTCACGGCCACGAGCAGGTCGCGCGGCGACGGGTGCTGGCGCACGAGCGACAGCACCAGGCCCTTGAGCTGCGCCATGTAGAGCCCGGCGCCCACGCCCTTCCCCGAGACGTCGGCGATCAGGAACCCCACCACGCCGTCGGCCACCGGGAAGACGTCGTAGTAGTCGCCGCCCACCTCGCGCGCGGGTTCGCAGTAGGCCGAGACGGCCAGTCCCGGCACGGCGAGCGGGCCGTGCGGCAGGAGCTTCATCTGGATCTCGCGGGCCGTCGCGAACTCCTGCTCGAGGCGCTCCTTCTGGGCGACGTCCGAGAGCAGCCGCGTGATCTCGCCCGTCATCACGTTGAAGGAGTCGGCCAGCTCGCCGAGCTGGTCGCGCGCCCGCACCGGAATCACGTGCGTGAAGTCGCGGTTGCGCAGGTGCTCGGTGCCCGTGAAGAGGTCGTGGACGGCGCCCGTGATCTGCCGCGCCAGCGTCAGGCCGAGCACGAGCGCCACGCCCTGGATCACCAGGAACAGCACGCCCAGCACCCCGAGCACGGCCAGCGCGAGGCCGTTCAGGGCGGTGCTGAGCTGGGACTGGAACGCGATGCGCTGGTACATGTCCACCAGGTTCATCGCGAGCATCATCGTGAGCGAGCCCCTGGCCCCCGTGCGCCAGTCGCGGTGCTCCACGACCACGACCCAGCGCCGGAGCAGCTGCGCGACCACACCCGACCCGAAGTCGACGACGGGACGCGCCTCGAGGGCGCGGCCGCGGGCCGTGACCGGCGGCGTGGCGTCCTCCTGTGTGTCGGTGATGGCCCCGAACTGGATGCCCGTCTCCTGCTGCAGCCGGCGTTCGACCGCGTCGGAGATGGGCAGGTCCAGCACCACCGCCCAGCCCGGCGCGCGCGTGGCCGGGATGGCCGCCGCGCGGGCGACGAGCCGGATGTCGGTGATGCCGCGGGCGCGCGCCTCGTCCGACGCCGCGTCGAAGGCCACCAGTCCCGCCGTGCCCTCGCACGTGATCCACCGCGGCAGCTCCGCCGGCGGCGCCACGTGCGTCCAGCCCACGGTCACCGGGAGCGCCCCCGGGGGGACCCGGCTCGGAGCCGTCGGGGCCGGTCCGCCCGGACACGCCACCTCCCGCGCCGGCACGATCGCGATCGACAGGAACGGATACCGCCCGGAGGCGTTGGCCTGCTGGCGCTCGAGCGTCTCGCGGACGGCCGCGGGCGACGTGGCCCGCTGCACCTCGAGCAGCGTGGTCTGCGCCAGGAAGCGCGCCTGCTCGGCCTGGGCCGCCAGCCGCGTCTGCACGAGGTAGCTCGCGACGCTGCGCACGAGCAGCAGACCGGCCGTCAGGAAGAACGTGACGATGAGCAGGCTCGGCACGAGGCCGACGAACACGTAGGACAGGATCAGCTTCCGGCGCACCCGCCACAGCAGACGACGGCGCATCCAGGCGGCGCCGCGGGCGGCGAGATAGCCGGCGACGAGCACGATCGCCAGCGTGCCGGCGGCGTCCAGGGCCTGCACCCACGCCGGCCGGCCGCCGGCCACGGCAGCGCCGGCGGCTTCGAGCACCTTCGCGGCCAGGCCGACGAGCAGCAGGCGTCCGGCGAGCGTCGTGCGCAGCCAGCGCAGCACGCGCGTCCACGGGGGACGCGCTGGCTCGGACAAGAGCGGATGGGAGACGGGAGTGGGCATCAGCGGGGCGCGCGACGTCGGTGACGGACCGCGCGACCGATTGCCAGCGCGAATGATAACAGAGTAACGTGGCGCCACCGTGAAACTGCCCGCGTCCGCCCGCTTCGCGACCGTCTGCATCCACGCCGGCCAGCAGCCCGATCCCGCCACCGGCGCCATCATCACGCCCATCTACCAGACGTCCACCTACGTGCAGGAGGGCCTCGGCCAGCACAAGGGCTTCGAATACGGGCGCACGCAGAACCCCACGCGGATGGCGCTCGAGGCCAACGTCGCCGCCATCGAGGCGGGCACGGCGGGCTTCGCCTTCGCCTCGGGCATGGCGGCAATCGACGCGGTGCTCACCCGGCTGTCGGCGGGCGACCACGTCGTCGTCAGCGACAACACCTACGGCGGCACCTACCGGCTGTTCGAGCGGGTGCGACGGAAGTTCGGGCTGGACTTCAGCTACGTGGACACGTCGGACCTCTCGGCCATCGCCCCGGCCTTCCGGCCGACGACGCGCTACCTGTTCGTCGAGTCCCCCACCAACCCGATGCTCTCGGTGACCGACCTGGCGGCGGCGGCCGACATCGCGCACCGCCACGACGTGCGGATGGTGGTGGACAACACGTTCGCGAGCCCGTCGATCCAGCGGCCCCTCACGCTCGGCGCCGACATCGTCCTGCACAGCACCACGAAGTTCCTGAACGGCCACAGCGACTCGGTGGGCGGCATCGTCGTGGTGCGTCACGACGACGACGTCGAGTGGATGCGCTTCGTGCAGAACGCCGCGGGTGCGATTCTCGGTCCCATGGACGCCTGGCTGGTGCTGCGCGGCACCAAGACACTGCCCGTCCGGATGGAGCGGACCAACGCCAACGCGATGCGCCTGGCGGAGTTCCTGACCGGCGACGCGCGGGTCGTGCGCACGATCTACCCCGGTCTGCCCTCGCACCCGCACCACACGCTGGCCGCCCGCCAGATGCACGGTTTCGGCGGCCTCATCTCCTTCGACGTCGGATCGATCGATCGGGCCCGCGAGGTGCTGGGCCGCGTCCGGCTGATGGCGCTCGCCGAGAGCCTGGGCGGCGTGGAGACCCTCATCTCCCACCCGGCCGTCATGACCCACGCCTCGGTGCCGCCCGAACGCCGCGCCGCGCTGGGCATCACCGACGGCCTCCTGCGGGTCTCGGTCGGCATCGAGGACGCCGACGACCTGGTCGACGATCTGTCCCAGGCGCTCGGCTGAACGACGGACCACCGGCGGGCGCGGCGCCCGCCCGCGCGCGATGACACCCGTCCGCGATCAGGGCGTGTCCGGACCGACGCTGGCCGCGATCCACCGCGCGTAGTCGGCCGAGCCAGCGGCGTCCAGCACCAGCCACTCCGGCACGTCGTACGGGTGGAGCGCCAGGAACCGCGCCTCGACCGCGGCGAGGGCCGCACGCGTCGTCTTGATGACCAGCGGCCGCTCGCGGGCCGACTCCACCGCGCCGTCCCAGCGGTAGACCGATGTCCCGGCGTCGGCCACGTGCACGCAGGCCGCGAGGCGCTCGGCCACGAGCGCCTGGAGAAGCGGCTCCACCGGCGTGCCGGCGGGCCACGTCGAGAGCACGATGCAGGGGGCCGACGCGTTTTCCACTTGTACTCGTCCGGGAAGTCTTGTACTTTTGGGGACGGCGCGGTACTCTGTCCTTGTACTTCGCCGCGACACCCGGTATTCTGTCATCCGCCAATGGATCAGGACACGCCACGCGCCGACAGCGCCCCACCGGCTCCGCCGGCGACGGCGCGCGGCCGCCGCCTGATCCGGATCGCGCTGGTGATCGTGACGGCGGTGGTCCTGGTCGACGCGATCGCGGGCGAAAAGGGACTCTTCGAGCTGATGCGCGCCCGCGACGAGCGCCAGGGCCTCGAAGACCAGGTGCGGGCGATGCGGCTGGAGAACCAGCGTCTCCTGGAACAGGCTCGCCGCTACCGCGAAGACCCCGCCACCATCGAAGAGCTCGCCCGACGCGACCTCGGCATGATCAAGCCGGGGGAGAAGCTCTTCATCATCCGCGACCTCCCGCCCGCCGCCCCCCGCTAGCCCACCGGCCTCCGCGGTCGTCGCGGGCGTCGTGCGCCGTGGTACGCTCCGCCGATGCCGTCAGACGGCCCGATCCGCGGGCCAGGGGTACGGCGGGAGCACGACGATGGCACGGACGGCGACGGCGGAATGGCGCGGGGATCTCATGGGAGGCGCGGGCCGCGTGGCGCTGGGCAGCGGCGCCTACGAAGGCGCGTACTCGTTCGCCACCCGGTTCCAGGACGGCGCCGGCGCCAACCCCGAGGAGTTGCTGGGCGCCGCGCACGCGGGGTGCTTCTCGATGGCGCTGGCGAACGATCTGGCCCAGGCCGGCCATCCCGCGACCTCGGTGCGGACGACGGCCAGCGTCCACCTCGGCAAGGACGACGCGGGCTTCAAGATCACGCGGATCGACCTGGAGGTCGTGGCCGAGGTGCCCGGCGTGGACGCCTCGGCGTTCCAGCGGTTCGCCGACGCCACCAGGACGGGGTGCATCATCTCCCGCGCCCTCGCGGCGAACGAGATCACCCTCAAGGCCACGCTCGCCTGACGGAGCCGGCGTGCGGGTCCATCTCGTCCACTGGGACGCCGCGGACGCAGCGGCACGGGTCGCCGCGCTGGCCGCGCTCGGCCATGAGCCCGTCCACCTCCCCGGCGTCGACGGCACTCCGCTCATGCGGGCGCTCCGCGGGGGCACGGCCGACCTCTTCCTCATCGACCTGTCGCGCCGGCCCTCGCACGGACGCGAGGTGGCGATGGCCCTGCGATCCAGCCCGGCCACACGCCACCGCGCGCTGGTCTTCGTCGGCGGCGAGCCCGAGGTCGTGGCCCGGATGCGCGGGATCCTTCCCGACGCCGTCTACACGACGTGGGGCCGCCTGAAGACGGCGTTGCCGCGCGCGCTGGCCGCCGTCCCGGCCGCGCCGTTCGTGCCGCCCGACGTGCTCTACGCCGGCCGGTCGGTGGCCCAGAAGCTGGGGATCAAGGCCGGGGAGACCGTGGCCGTGATCGGCGCGCCGAAGAACTTCGCGGCCACGCTCGGCGCGCTCCCGTCGGGCGCCCGGCTCACGGCGTCGGCGAGCGCGGCTGCCGGCCGATTCGTGTGGTTCGTCGCCTCGCGCCGGGAACTTCAGGCCGCCCTGGCGGTCTTGTCGAGCCGCCTCACGACCGAGGTGGCGTGGCTGGCTTGGCCGAAGACGACGTCGGGCGTGCGTACGGACCTCAACGGCAACGACGTCCGCGAGGGCGGACTGGCGGTCGGGCTCGTCGACTTCAAGGTCTGCCGGATCGACGACACGTGGTCCGGCCTCGCCTTCAAGCGGCGCGCGCGCTGAGGCGGAGCCGGCGGGGACGTCGGGCCCGGTGGGCTACCGCGCCTGATCGGTGCCCTTGCGATCGACGATCGCCTTGACCAGCGGCTCGATCTCGGCGAGCTTCATCTGCCCCGGGTGATAGAGGCGCACGACGCCTTCGCGGTCGACGAGCACCACGGTGGGCGACGTGCTGGCGCCGTAGTTCTTGAAGTTCTCTTCGCTGACCGGGACCTGGCCGTTGGCCATCCACGGGTAGAACTGGTCGCGGATCTGGGCGATGTAGGTCATCTCTTCCGCGGCGGGCGCCGTCTTGCGCGCGGCCACGTAGCCGTAGCGCTGGGTGGGCGACACGATGGTGAGCCCCTGCGCGCCGTAGCGCGACTGCAGCGTCTCGAGCACCGGGCTCATCGCCTTGCAGTCGGGACACCAGTGGGCCCAGAAGAAGAGGACGAGGGGCTTGCCCTTCAAGGAGGCGAGCGGCACGGGCCTGGTGGCGCCGAGGGCCTCGCCCAGCTCGAGCGCCGGCGCCGGCTTGCCCTCCAGCGACAGGAGGTGGATGTTCTTCTGGATGCGCGTCCGGATCGACGTGCCGCGGTAGGTCGCCAGTTCCTCGTTCAGGAACTGCACCGCGTCCGCCCGGGCCCCGCGTTCGGCCGCCACGTTCGCCCGCACCTCGATGGCCGCGCCGATGGCAATCGGCAGCCGCGGCTCGGCGTCCATCGGCCGCGACTTGAGCGCGGCCAGGCACAGGTCGTAGGTGCGGGTGGCGTAGTCGTCGGCCTTGTCGAGCATCTTCGCCGCCAGCGCCCCGCGGCCCAGCCACGACAACGCCTCCAAGGCCTCGGGCGTGGTGCCCTTGTCCTTCCGGTAGGCCTCGAGCGTCCGCTCGCCGAGGGCGAAGTCGCCCTTGGCAATCGCGGCACGCACGTCGGCGATGACGTTCTGCCCCGGAGCCGGCGCGGCGGCTTGCCGGGCCCACGCGGCGGACGGCGTGGCAGCCAGGAGCACGCAGACGGACAGACGGGCGATCGTTCGAACCACGGGGCCCTCCTCGGAATCAGCGCGACAGCCATCATAGCCCCGCGTCCAGCCGCCGCGTGCCGAATCCTGGCGCGAGGCCCGCGCGGCCGACTCCGCGCCCGGGCGGAGAAACCCGCGGGCCGGCGCCAGCCCGGCAGGTGGGGTAACGCCGGGGCCTGGCGCTGGCCGTGGCACCCGACTTGCCCCTGGGGCTGGGGGGGCTCATGCGCTACGGGGTGCTCGCCGTCGACTTCGACGGGACGATCGCCGACGACGGCGTCGTCGACCCGGGCGTCCGCGCCGCGCGCGAGGCCCCGCGCGCCGCGGGCATCGCCGTCATCCTCGTCACCGGTCGGATCCTGGGCGAGCTCAGGCGGGCCAGCCCCGATCTGGACTTCGCCGACGCCGTCGTGGCCGAGAACGGGGCCGTGTTGGCCTTCCCCGCCAGCGGCCGGACCACCCGCCTCCACGCGGCGCCGCCGCCGGAGTTCGTGGCCGAGCTTCGCCGTCGCGGCGTCGTCGCGCACCAGGGGGACTGCATCGTGGACATCGACGCGGCCGACGCGGCCGTGGTCCTGGCCGTCATTCGCGCGCAGGAGCTGCCGCTCGTCCTGGCCTTCAACCGGAGCCGCCTGATGGTGCTGCCGCAGGCGGTCAGCAAGGCCACGGGACTCGGCGAGGCGCTGACCGCGCTGCGGCTCTCGTCCCACAACACGCTCGCCATCGGCGATGCCGAGAACGACCACGCCCTCCTCCAGGCGGCCGAGGTCGGCGTGGCCGTCGCCTGGGGCTCGCCGGTGCTCGCGCGCGCCGCCGACCTCGTCCTGGAAGGCGGCGGGCCGGCGGCGGTCGCCGGATTCCTGCGGACGCGGCTGGCCGAGCGCGACCTGCCGCCGCCGAATGGCCGCCGCCGCGTGCTCGTCGGCACCGAATCCGGCGACACGCCGCTCACGCTCAGCGTCCGCGACAGGAACGTGCTGGTGAGCGGCGACCCGCGGTCGGGCAAATCGTGGGTGGCCGGCCTCCTGACCGAGCAGCTCATGCTGGCCCGCTACTCCGTCGCCGTCGTCGATCCGGAGGGCGACTACCGGACCCTCGAGGCGCTGCCCGGCGTGAGGCTGGCCGACGAGGACCGGGTCCCGGGGCCAGGCGATCTCGAACGGGCGTTCCGGTTCCCGGACAGCGGGCTCGTCATCGATCTCTCCCACCTGCCGCACGCGCGGAAGCTCGAGGGCATCCAGGCCCTGCTGCCGTCCCTGGCCCGCCTGCGCGGGCAGGGCGGACTGCCCCACCGGATCGTCGTGGACGAAGCCCACTACTTCCTGCGGGACCTGGCCCCCGACGTGTTCGAGGATCTCTCCCACGGCGGCTACACGCTCGTCACCTATCGCCCCGCCGACCTGGGCGACGCCGTGATGCGCCAGATGGGCGTGGTCATCGCGACGCGCCACACGGACCCGCGCGAGGCGGCCGCCCTGGCGCGCTGGACCGGGGTCGACCCGGCCACGCTGACCGCCACGCTGGCCACCTTGAGCGTGTCGGAGGCGGTGCTCCTGCCGCCGGCCGACGAGGCGCACCGGGGCATCGTGCGCTTCGCCGTCGCGCCGCGACTCACGCCGCACGTGCGCCACCGGCACAAGTACGCGGACCTGCCGGTGCCGCGCGGCGAACGGTTCGTCTTCACGTTCGCGCCAGGCCTTCCGGCCGCGGCCTCGCTGGCGGGTCTGGCGGCCATGCTCGAACAATTGCCGCGCGAGGCGCTCGATCACCATCTCCGGCACCACGACTTCTCGCGCTGGCTCGCCGACGTGTTCCGCGACGACGCCCTGGCCCGCGACGTCCGCGACGTGGAACGCGCGTACGCCGTGCAGCGGGCGCCGGACGCGGCCGCTGCGGTGGTGGCGGCGATCCGCGAGCGATACGATCTGAAGGGCGACCCGCGCCGATGACGCCGCTGGAGATGCTCACCGCGCTGGCGATCGCGACGCTCGGCGGCGCCGTCGTGGGACTGGAGCGCGAGTGGTCCGGCCACGCCACGGGGCCGGCCGCGCGCTTTGCCGGCATCCGGACGTTCGGGCTGGTGGGTCTCGCCGGCGGCCTGGCCGGATGCCTGGCGGTGTGGGGCGCCCCGGGCCTGGCCACCGCGCTCGCCGCCGGCACCGCCGCGCTCATCGTGGCCGCCTACGTCGTGGCCAGCCGCCACGACGTGGACGGGACGACCGAGGCGGCGGCCCTGGTGGTGCTGGGCGCGGGCACGCTCGCCGGCCTGGGGCAGCTCGCCGTCGCCGGCGGCGTCGCCGTCGCCACGGGACTCGTGCTGGTCGAGAAATCGCGGCTGCACGCCTTCGCCGCGCGAATCGACGCCACCGAGCTCCGGGCCGGCATCCGCTTCGCGGCCATGGCGCTCGTCGTGCTGCCGGTGCTCCCGGCCGGGCCGTTCGGGCCGCCGCCCGGCGTTCGCCCACGCGAGCTCTGGGCGCTGGTGCTCTTCTTCAGCGGTCTCGGCTTCCTGGGACACATCGCCCGCCGCGCGGTCGGGCCGCAGCGGGCCCAGTGGGTCGCCGGCGCGCTCGGGGGCCTCATCTCGTCGACCAACGTGACGCTGAGCTTCGCGCGGACGAGCCGGACGGACCCGCGAGCGGGGCGCGCGCTGGCGGTGGGGGCGCTGGCCGCGAACCTGATGCTCTTCCCTCGCGTCCTCCTCGCCTCGGCGGTCCTGCACCCGCCGCTGGCACTGGCCCTGGCGCCGTGGCTGCTGGCGCCGGCGGCCATCCTCGCCGCCGCCGCGCTCTGGGAGATCCGCCACGGGGCGAGGAGCAGCGTGGAGACGCCTCCGGAGGAGCATCCCCTCCGCGTCGGGGCTGCGCTCCAGATGGCCGCGCTCTTCCAGCTGGTGCTCTATGCCGCGTCGCAGGCGCAGGCGTGGTTCGGACAGGCCGGGCTGCTTGGATCCGCCGCGATCCTGGGCCTGACCGACGTGGACGCGCTGACGATGACGATGAGCCGGGTGTTCGCGCCGACGGCAGGCGCCGACGTCGCGGCCCGGGGGCTGGTGGTCGGCATCCTGTCGAATACCATCCTCAAGGGCGCCGCCGCCGTCGTGATCGGCGAAGGGCGGTATCGTGCGATCTGCGGCGCGACGCTGGCCGCCGCGGCCGCCGCGTTCGCGGTCGAACTGGCCCTGTGACGCGCACCACCGGGATTTCTTCGCGGCACGGCAGGGCCGGCCCGGCGCGGCACCCGCCGCGCCGGCGCACGGGCACGGCACGAGGCTTGCGACGACGTCCAGGGGAGGCAGCCATGAGAGTCCAGGTAGGACGAGGCGAGACGTTGGCGGGCGATCTCGACCAGCTGCGAAAGCGGGTGGCCGCGCGCGCGCATGCGCTCCTGGAACATCGGGACGAGACGGGCAGCGAGCCCGACGGCGGCTGGCGGCCGCCGGTAGCGCTGTCCGAGGCCGGGGACTCGGTGAGGGTGCGAATCGCGCTCGCCGGCGTGGATCCGGCGACCATCGACGTCCGCGTGGCGCCGGATGTCCTGGTGGTGTCGGCGCCGCCCCCAGGAGACGACCTCGCGCCGGGCACGACGGTGCTCGCCGACGAGTTCCCGGCAGGCGCGCCCACCCGCGAGATCGCGCTGCCCACGCCCATCGCCCCGGAGTCGGCGCGTGCGGAGTACCGCCACGGCGTGCTCACGGTCACGGCACGGCGGCGCGACGCCCAGCTCCTGCCGCTCGTCGTGCACGCGGACGAGGAGTCGGCACCCGAACGCGTCGACGCGGAGTGCTGACGCCATGGCCCTCCTCCTTCGACGGGTGCTCGGTGCGCTGGGGCTCGACCCGGCGGTGTTCGAGGACGTGGAACGTGACCGCGGCGCCACGTGGCAGGCGTTCCTCGTCGTGCTCGTGGCCGGCATCGGCGCCGGGATCGGCAATGCCGGCATCGGCACGGGCGCCGCGGCCCCCATCGCCGCCATCGCCCTGGGCACGCTGGTGGTGTGGGTGACGTGGGCGGCGCTCATCTTCTACCTGGGCACGCGCGCCCTGCCCGAGCCGACGACGTCCGCCGATCTGGGCGAGGTGCTGCGCACGCTCGGATTCGCCGCCGCGCCGGGCATGTTCCGGGCGTTCGAGGTCTTCGGCGGGATGCGCTGGCTCGTGCTGCCGGCAACGTCGCTGTGGATGGTGGCGGCCATGGTGGTGGCCATCCGCCAGTCCCTGGACTACTCGAGCACCACCCGCGCGGTGCAGCTCGCGGTACTGGGCTGGCTGGTGTCCTTCGGCGTGGCCCTGGTCGTCGGTTTCCTGCTCGCGCGCCCGGTGTCGTGAGCGGCGCCGGCGGGGGCCAGGCCGCCTTCGCGGTCCGCGCGCGCCACGCCCCGAGGCGGACGATTCCCGTCCGCTCCGTCGTGGCGCGTGGACCGCATGTCGAGCGCCGTCAGGCCGCGGAGGGCTTCGTGAAGCGCCCGCCGTCGGTCTGCCGCAGGTACCCGGACTCCACCAGCCGCGCCAGGACGACGCCGCACATGCGGGGTTCGAGCGCCCAGAGCCGCTGCGCCTGTTCGACCGTCAGCGCCAGCCCCGGCATCTCGTCGTACTCCTGGCGCACCGCGGCAACGACCGCGTCGAGGTCCCGACGACTCTTCACCGCCTGGCCCATGGTGCCTCCTGCTCTGTGGATCGCAAACCGGCAGCGAAACGCGTACCACGCGACCGCGTCGGGCCGGCGGCGCGCGCGCGAGGCGGCGGGGCGGCCCGGCGGGAATTCCTACACGCTCACGACGCGGAAGCCGCCGCCATCGTGGGCAGCTCGATCGTCACGCGGGTGCCGGCGCCGGGACCACTGTCCACCGAGAGCGCGCCGCCGTGTTCCTCGACGACGCGCCTGGCGATGGGCAGCCCCAGGCCGGTGCCCCTGGTCTTGGTCGTGAAGAAGGGCTCGAGGCATCGGGCCCGGACGTCCTCGGGCATCCCCGGCCCCTCGTCCACGAACGCCAGCCGATAGCGGGCGCCGTCGCGCCCGCCCATTACTCGTACCACACCTTGACGCCGGATGGCATGCGCGGCGTTGGTCAGGAGGTTCAACACGGCACGGCCCATGTGCGCCGGGTCGAGCCACAGCTCGTCGTCCTCGCCCGTGACCTCGAAGGTGAGCTCCGAGGCTGCCGGGTCATTGCCGACGAGCGCCGCGGTCTCCTTCACCAGGGACAGCACGCGCGTGCGGCGGAACACGGGCGGCGCGGGCCGGGCGTAGACGAGGAGGTCGCCCACGAGCTGGTCCAGCGAGTCCACCCGCGACAGGAGATCGCCGAGCACCTTCCGGTCCGAGGAGTCCGGGGGAAAGCGCGTCTGGATCACCTCGACCACGCCGCGGATGGCCGCGAGCGGGTTGCGCACCTCGTGCGCCACGACGGCCGCCAGTTCGCCGATGCGCGCAAGCGTCTGCCGCTCCTGCAGGAGGCGTTCGAGCTGCCGGGTCTGGGACAGATCGCGGACGATGCCGATGAAGCGCGACGCCCCGTCGACGGTCGTCTCGCCGACCGCGAGGTACATCGGGAACTCCGTGCCGTCCTTGCGCCGGCCGACGACCTCGCGGCCGATGCCGATGATCCGCCGCTCGCCGGTGGCGACGTAGCGGTGCAAGTACCGCCCGTGCGCGGACGACGCGGGTCCCGGCATCAACGCGGAGACGTTGACCCCATCGAGATCACCGGCCTCGTAGCCGAACATCTTCACGGCCGCGGGGTTGGTCCAGTGGATGGTGCCGGTTGCGTCGATGACCACGATCCCGTCCACGATGGTCTCGACCACGGCGCGGTGCATGGCCTGGGTGGCCTCGAGCGCGCCTTCCGCGCGCGCCAGCCGGCCCGCCTGCACGTCGGCCTGCGCGGCCAGCTCGTCGTGCGTTCGCGCGAGGTGCTGGTGCTCGCGGGAGCGCGTCGTGACGTCGCGTCCTTCGAGGACCAGGTACGAGACGGCGCCGCCCTCGCCCATCACCGGACGGACCATGAAGTCCACCACGACGACCTCGCCGCCCGTCGTGAGGTGCGTCGCCTCGAAGCCGCCGGCGGTGCCGGTGGCCGCGGCCGCCATCACCTCCTGCACCCGCCGCGCCTGGCCGGGGTCGTGGGTCCACCACGGCGTCTCCCAGAACGGCCGGCCGAGGACGTCGGCCCGCGTCAGGCCGACGATGGCGAGCGCGGCGCGGTTCACCTCCAGCAGATACCCATCCGGCGACGCGAGGCCGATGAGGTCGAAGACGGACTCGACCATCGCCTCGAAGCGGGCCTCCTTCTCGCGCAGCAGCGCAATCGCCTCGCCCGCCGCCGCCCGCGCCGTGGACTCGGCCTCGGACAGCCGCTGGCGCTCGATGGCGAGCGCGAAGCGCGGGGACACCAGTTCGACCAGCAGCCGCTCCATCTCGCCGAAGGGCGCGGTGCCGGGCCGGGCGACCTGAATCGTCCCCACCGTGCGTTCGCCCGACCGGAGGGCGACCTCGACGACCGTCTCGGCGCCCCCCGGCGCCGGGGCGGCGCCGTAGGTGGTGTGGAGGTCGTCCGGGCCGCCGTGCGCCACCTGCACGACGCCGCGGTGGGCACCGACGAGATCGCACAGGCGCTTCAGGAGCGCCTCGCAGCCGTCGCGATCGCAGGCCGCGGGCCAGGCTCCGGAGGCCAGTTCCGCGGCCACGGCGAGCCGCCGGCCATCCAGTCCATCCAGGCGCGGGGAGGTCACGGCGGTCGAGTGTACCTCCGCGGACGGCCGCTCCGCCCGCCTATACTAGGCGGGATGACCCCCGCCACGATCCTCGTCGTCGACGACGAGCAGCTGATTCGCTGGACGCTCAGGGAGCGTCTCGCGTCGCGCGGCTACGACGTCGTCGAGGCGAGCACCGGCGCCGAAGCCCTCGCGGCGTTCGGCGACGCCGTGGACCTGGTCCTGCTCGACTTCCGGCTGCCCGACACCGACGGCCTCCAGGTGCTCCGGCAGATGAAGGAACTGCAGCCGACCGTGCCGGTCATCCTGCTCACGGCCTTCGCCTCCATCCAGACCGCGGTGGAGGCCATCAAGCAGGGCGCCTACGACTACGCCACGAAGCCCTTCGAGTTCGACCAGCTGCTGCTCACCATCGGCAAGGCCCTCGAGACGAGCCAGCTGCGCCGCGAGGTGAAGGCCCTCCGCGCCCGCGACAGCGAGCCCCACGCCTTCGATCGCGTGATCGGCACCTCCCCGGCCATCGTGTCGGTGAAGGCCGTGATGGCCAAGGTGGCGGCGAGCCCGGCGTCCACGGTGCTCCTCCAGGGAGAGACCGGGACGGGCAAGGACCTGGCCGCCAAGGCCATCCACTACAACAGCGACCGGGCGGCCCGGCCGTTCGTGAACATCACCTGCTCCGCGCTCCCGGAACACCTGCTGGAAAGCGAGCTCTTCGGACACGAACGCGGCGCGTTCACCGACGCCCGGCAGCAGAAGCGCGGCCTCTTCGAGACCGCCGCCGGCGGCACCATCTTCCTCGACGAGATCGGCGAGATGAGCCCGACGCTCCAGGCCAAGCTCCTGCGCTTCCTGGAAGAGAAGACCTTCAAGCGCGTCGGCGGCCTGACCGACCTGAAGGTGGACGTCCGGGTGATCGCGGCCACGCACCGGAACCTCACCCAGTCGGTCCGCGAGGGCAAGTTCCGCGAGGACCTGTACTACCGCCTCGGCGTCATGCCCATCACGCTCCCGCCGCTGCGCGAGCGCGTCGGCGACGTGCCGGTGCTGGCCGAGCACTTCGTGACGCTCTACAACCGCGAGTTTCGCAAGGACGTCTCGTCCATCGCGCCGGCGGCGCTGAAGGCGCTCGACGCCTACGCGTGGCCGGGCAACGTCCGCGAGCTCCGCAACGCCGTCGAGCGCGCGATGCTCCTGGCCGACGGCGACGTCCTGGGCCCGGAACACTTCGCGATGCTCGCGGCGCCCACGCCGGTGACGACCGGGTTCACGCTCCCGCCCGACGGCCTGAACCTCGAGCTGCTCGAACGCGACCTCGTGGTGCAGGCGCTGCAGCGGGCCCAGGGCAACCAGACGCAGGCGGCCCAGCTGCTCGGCATGAACCGCGATCAGATCCGCTACCGCCTGGAGAAGTTCGGCCTGGACAAGATGGGCCGGCCGATGGCCGACGGCAAGCCCGCCTGAGGCCGCCCGGCTTCCCGGGAATTCTCCCCGCCGCCACGGGGACAACTGCGTGTCAGGCGTCGGACCCGACCCGTTCCGGCCCAAACCGCGCCGCGACGAGCCCGGCACGACCGTTGCTCCCTGGAATGGCGGACGAGGCATGTGGCGAACGTCATCGTTGCGGACGACGAGGCACTGCTGCGCTGGGCGATCGGCCAGCGGCTGGCGCGTGACGGACACGCGGTGACCGAGGCGGCCGACGGCGCGGCGGCCCTCGAGGCACTCGCCGCCGTCGAGCCCCCCACGGTGGTGCTCCTCGACGTCAAGCTGCCCGACATGCCCGGTCTGGTAGTGTTACGGGAGATCCGGCGGCGCCGGCCCGACGTGGTGGTCGTCATGATGACCGCGTACTGGGCGGGCGAGGCGCTGGCCGAGGCCCGAAGCCTCGGCGTCCGCGACGTGCTGGCCAAGCCGCTCGACCTCGACCGCGTCGCCGCCGCCGTCACGGCGGCCAAGGAGATCGGGACATGCTGACCCTCACACGCATCCTCTGCCCGACCGATTTCTCCGAGGTCTCGCGCCACGCCGAGGCGTACGCCACGGCGATGGCCGGACACTACGACGCCTCGCTGCACCTGCTCCACGTGGACCCGCCCATGCCGGTGATGGCGCCCTACGGGGAGATCCCCGTCGACATCCGCCTGTTCGAAGAACAGCGCGAGCAGGCCGTCGCCGACCTGGCCGCGGCCCGGCAGCGCGCGGCGACCGCGGGCGTCGTCGCCGAGACGATGGTCCGCGGCGGGCACCCGGCCCGGGAGATCCTCGCCGTCACGGCCGAGCTCGCGGCCGATCTCCTCGTCCTGGGCACGCACGGCCGGGGCGGGGTCGAGCACCTCCTGCTCGGCTCGGTCGCCGAGAAGATCGTCCGCAAGGCGCCGTGCCCCGTGATGGTGGTGCCGCCGGCCGCGCGGCCCGAGACGGGCGTGCTCTTCTCGCGCATCCTCTGCCCCGTCGACGGTTCGGCGGCGTCGGCCGACGCGGTCGCGTTCGCGCTGTCGCTGGCGCGCGAGACCGACGGGCACCTGACCCTGCTCTACGTGGTCGAGCCCGTGCCCGCCTCCGGCGAGTTCGGGGCCCTCGACGTCGAGGAATACCGGAAGCTGGGCGAGGCCCACGCCCGGAAGGTCCTGGCCGAGGCCGTGCCTCCCGAGGTGCGCGAGTGGTGCCGGGTCGACGAGACGGTGGCGGTCGGCAAGGCGAGCGAGCGCATCGTGGATGCCGCGAAGACCGGGCACGCCGACGTGATCGTCATGGGCGTCCGCGGCCGCGGCGCCATCGACCTGCTGGCGTTCGGATCGACCACCAACGACGTGATCCGCCGGGCGGAGTGCCCCGTGATCGCCGTGCATCCGCGCGCGACCGACCACCGCGGCTACGCCCCCGCGCCGGCCAGCGCGGTCGTCTGACCGCCGGGAGGTTCCCGTGAGCACGGTTGCCCTGCACACCATCCTCGTCCCGACGGACTTCAGCGACTGCTCGGCGCTGGCGCTGCGCTATGCCCGCGCCCTCGCCGAGCGGTTCTCCGCCCGCCTGCACCTGCTGCACGCCGTGCCGAGCCCGTTCGACCAGCCGTGGGCGGCCGAGATCTACGCCGTCTCGCAGGAACAGTTCACGGAGGCCGCGCGCAAGGACTCGGACGGCCGCCTCACCGCGCTCCTGACCGAGGCCGAGCGCACGCAGTTCGACGTGAAGGTCGCCACCGAGATCGGCCAGCCGGCCACGACGATCGTGGACTACGCCGTACGCGAGTCCATCGATCTCATCGTCATGGGCACCCACGGCCGCGGCGCCGTCGCCCATCTGCTCATCGGGAGCGTGGCCGAGAACGTGGTGCGCCGGGCGCCGTGTCCGGTCCTGACGGTCCGGCCCGACGAGCACGACTTCGTCACCGCGTGATCCCCTCCCACGAGGCGCCCATGCAGAAGACGCTGACGGTCGGCGACGTGATGACGTCGCAGCTCACGGTGATTGGCGAGGACGCGCCCCTGCGCCAGGCGCGCAGCGTGATGGTGGACCACGACATCCACCACCTGCCGGTGGTGCGCAACGGCGTGCTGGTCGGCATCCTCAGCGACCGCGACGTCAAGCGGGCGCTCGATCCCGACCTGGGCCTCCCGCCCGAGGACGAGCTCTTCGTGCGCGACGCGTGCGAGTTCGACCCCTACAGCGTGGCGCCGGCCACGCCGCTCGCCGAGGTGCTGCGCGCGATGGCCTCCAGCCGCGTGGACGCGGCGCTCGTGGCCCACGACGGACGCCTCGCCGGCATCCTTACGGCCAGCGATGCCTGCCGCCTGCTGGCCGACTTCCTCCAGGCGGCCGCCCAGCCCGCCGCCGCGCCGCTCACGTAGCACGCCGGACGCCGACGCGATTTCGTCGGAGCCCACGGGCAGGCGCCCACTCCCGTCCTCGTCGGACGCCGCGCGACGGCGCACCCGTCCACAGACGAGAAAAAGGGGCGCGCGGCGAACCGCGCGCCCCTTCCCTGCGAGCCCCCGGTCGGACCGGCGCCACCGGCCCGGCCGTCAGCGGCTGGGGTTGGCGATCTTGTCGAAGAGGGCCGACAGCCTCGTGCGTGCGGTCGACAGCCGCTCCTGCAGCTGGTCGTAGACGAAGGCGTGCCCGGCCTGCGTGGCCTCGATGATGGGCACCTCGGCCTGCTGCGCGTCGGCCTCGAGCGCGGCCTTCCGCGCCGGGTCCTTCACGCGCGCGATGGCCGCCCGCGCGTCCTTGAGCAGCGCGCGCGCCTCGCGCAGGCCCTCGACGGCGAGCCGCCCGGTGGCCGGGAAATCCGTGTGCGGGGCGATCTTGCCCGCGCCGTGGCACTGCGCGCACTGCGACTCGAGCGCCTTGGGCGACAGACGCACGCCGGCGGCCTCGCCGTGGCAGGTCGCGCAGGTCGGCACGTCCTTGTCGCCCGCCCTGAGCAGCTCGTAGTGCTTGCTGCGCTGGAACGCGACGAGCGGCCCGGTATGGCACGTGCCGCAGGTGCGGGGCAGGTTCGCGCGGTAGACGGGGCTGGCGGGATTGGTCCGCGCCATCATGTCCTTGTGCGCCACGAAGGGCTCGAACGACCGCGGGTCGCCGCCGTGGCAGGTCTCGCAGCCGACGTTGTTGCGCCCGTGTGCCGAGAGGTCCCACTCGGACAGGTGCGCCGAGGACACGGACCCTGGGTTGGCGAAGTGACAATCGGCGCAGCGGCTCGTCGACTGCGCGGACGCGGCAGTCGCGAGTCCCAACCCGACGATGAGACCTAGAGCGATGACGAGATGGCGTTTCATGATGCGGCCTCAGTGTAAATGGGATCCACGCATCGTGCCAGCCGCATGAAAGGCATGGCGCCCGCTGGCCGGCGTTGAATCGTCGCGCCGGCACGCCAGGCGTGGAGGAATCCCACGATGTGGGAAGTCGTCCCTGGACCGGCGGCGATTCCAGGCGGGAGTCTGACGCACCGCCGTGGCAGGTGCCTTGCTCGTTGAGCAGCCGTGACCCATCAGGGAGGACGGACAATGGCGCTCGATACTCTTGTGGTCGTGCTGCCGGTCATCGGCATCATCGTCGGGGCAACGCTGGGCGCGGGATTCGTGCACTACGTGCGCGAGCACCGGCCCGCGTGGTGGCCCGGCGCCCGGAAGCACTGAGCGCCCGTCGCGCGCGGCGGCGCCGCACGGCCGGTCGTCCGCCCCGGGCCGGGTCGGTCAGGCCGGCCCCGCGCCGGCGCCGCGGCGGCCCCAGGCCCACACGACGATCCCGGCCGCGGCCCAGACCAGTGCCACGACCTGCGCGAGCCGGCTGGCCTCGACCAGCACCCACCCGCACACGGCGACCCCGAGCAGCGGCACACTCACGTGCCAGGCGCCCGCGGCCGCCTCCCTCCTGATCGCGAAGAACCCCACGACCGACAGGTGCAGCATCACGAACGCGGCCAGCGCGCCCACGTCCACGATCGACACCAGCGTCCCGAGACCATCCGGCTGCCGGGCCGCCCACACACTGACCACGAGCGTGGCCGCGGCAGTGGCCGTCAGGGCCGTCCGCGGGACGCCGGCGCGCGCGTCCACTTCGGCGAGACCGCCGGGCAGCCGCCCGTCCCGCGCCATGCCGTAGACGAGCCGGGCGGCCGCCGCCTGCCCCGTCATGGCGGCGAACATCGGGCCCACCGCCTTGGTGACGGCCACGACCGTCGCCAGCCAGCCGCCGATCGCCGCGCGCGTCACGTCGTAGAACGCCGTGCCCTGCGCCTCGGGCGCGGCGGCCAGAGCCGCCGGCGCCATCCGGCTCAGCACGCCGGCCATCCAGGTCTGGGCCACGAAGGCCAGCCCCGCGGCGCCGAGACACCAGCCGATGGCCTGCCCGACGTGGCGCGCGTCGCCCTCGCTCTCCTCGGCGAACGCGGCGATGGCGTCGAACCCCAGGAACGAGAGGACGGCCACCGACACGGCGTTCACGACGTCCGCGGCATCGAGCCCGCCCAGGCCGCTGAACGGCGAGAGCCAGGGGCGGGCCGGGCCGGCCTGCCACAGCACGAGGGCGCCCGCCGCCAGGAACACGGCCAGCACGGCCAGCTCGGCGACGAGCACCGCGGTGCCCGCCCGGGCGGCCACCGAGACCCCGCCGAAGTTCAGGGCGGTGGTCGCGATGAACGCCAGCACCGTGAAGACCCAGGCCGGTACGCCGGGCACCAGGGCGTGCAGCGCGATGCCCGAGAAGAGGTAGGCCACCGACGGGATGAGGACGTAGTCGAGCATGGCCAGCCAGCCGGCGAAGAAGCCGGCCGTGGGACCGAGCCCCCGGCTCGCGTACGCGAACACCGACCCGGCGTGCGGGACCACTCGCGACATCTCGGAGTACGACCACGCCGTGAACGCCATCGCCGTCGTGGCGGCGACGTAGACGAGGGCGACGGCACCGCTGGTGCGCGCGTCGAGCACGCCGAAGACCCCGACCGGGGCGAGCGGGCCGATGAAGAGCAGTCCGTAGACGACGAGGTCCCGCCGCGTGAGGCGCCGGCGAAGCCCCGTTCCGGCGGGAACGGGCACGCGGCATTGTGTCCCGAAACCCGGCCGTGACTCGCCGCCGGCCGCCCCGACGTCCCGGGAGTACCGCCCGGGCCCCGGCCGTGCCATCATGGGCGCCGCGTTGCGGCGCGGCCGCGATTCCTGAGGAGAGCCCATGACCTCGATTGGACGCCGTGAGTTCCTGGCGGGCGCTGGCGCCCTGGCCGTCACGTCCGGACGCGCGCTGGCCGTGCAGCCGGGCCGACACCCGGGCGCCGTCTTTCCCGCGTCGGTCCGCGAGGAGTTCCCGTCGGCGTCGGTGGAGACGTACCTGAACTCCGCCGCCATGCACCCGCTCGGGCGCTTCGCGGCGCGCGCCATCGAACAGGGCGTGGCCTACCGGCTCCAGGGGCCGGGCCCCGGTCGGGCGGACTTCAACGGCGAGCGGCAGGCGGACCTCAAGAAGCGCTACGGCGCCCTCATCAATGCCTCGCCCGGCGAGATCGCCTACACGGCCAGCACCTCCGACGGCGAGAACATCGTGGTCCTGGGGCTCGACCTCCCGAAGAAGAAGGGCAACGTCGTCATCGACGAGCTCCACTTCACGACCTCCCTCTATATGTACAAGGAGCTCGAGAAGCAGGGCGTCGAGCTCCGGGTCGTGAAGCACCGGAACTGGACGATCGATCCGGCCGACATGGACAAGGCCATCGACAGGAACACGCGCCTCGTGTCACTGGCGCTCGTGTCGAACGTCAATGGCTTCCTGCACGACTGCAAGGCCGTGAGCGATCTCGCGCACGCGCGCGGCGCGCTCGTGTTCGCCGACATCATCCAGGCCGTCGGCTGCGTGCCGGTGGACGTCAAGGCGCTGGGCATCGACTTCGCCTCCGCCGGCACCTACAAGTGGATCATGGGCGAACGGGGCCTCGGGTTCCTGTACGTGAAGGAGGACCTCCAGGGCACGGCGCTCCCGACGACGCGCTACGGTCATCGCCAGGTGGCCAACTTCAACCGCGCCGAGCTGACGTGGGAGCCGCTCCCGGGGGCCGCGCGCTACGAGACCGGCGGCATCGCCGTGCTGCTGGCGGCGGCGGTCTCCGAGGGCATCGACTACGTGAACCGCCTCGGCCTGGACTCGATCCGCCGCCACGCGCGGGACCTGACGACCCGGCTCCAGACCGAACTGCCGCGTCTCGGCTACGAGGCGCTGACGCCCGCCCACAACGAGACCCCGATCGTGGCCTTCGCCCTGAAGGACCGCGCGGCCGCGGCCAAGGCCCTCCACGACGCCAAGATCGCGGCCACGATCATCGGCAACGAGAACCGCCTGCGGCTCTCCGTGTCGGTGTTCAACACGCACGAGGACATCGACAAGGTGATCGACGCGCTCGGCGGCGGCCGCCGGCCCAGCATGGCCCGCGGCTGACCGCGACGTCCGCCGGGCGGCCGTCGCACGCGGGCCGCCCGCGGACTCCCGGCGGCTGGTAGGATCGCGGCATGTTCTGGTACTACCGCCGTCTCGACGATCGCCTGGCCGTGATGCACGCCAGGCCCGAGCATGCCGAGCCGCTCGAGGCGCTGCAGCTCGCGTGCTTCCCGACGCTGGCCGACGAGGAGCGCTTCAAGGCCCGCCACTACCGGAAGCACCAGGAAATCTTCGACGAGGGCCAGTTCGTGGCGCTCGACGGCGACCGCGTGGTGGGCGCCACCGCCACCGTCCGCCTGGCCTTCGACTTCGACCACACCGGGCACACCTTCGCCGACATCATCCAGGGCGGCTGGCTCACGTCCCACGACCCGGAGGGCGACTGGCTGTACGGCGCCGACATCGGCGTCGATCCGGCCTACCGCGGACGCGGCCTGGCCACGGCCCTCTACGCCGCGCGCCAGGAGCTGGTCTGGCGCCTGGGACTCAAGGGCCAGGTCACGGGCGGCATGCTCCGCGGCTACGGTGCGGTGAAGCACCAGATGACGGCCGAGGACTACTACGCGGGCGTCGTCGCGGGCCGCCTCAAGGACCCGACGCTCTCCATGCAGCTCGGCCTCGGCTTCGAGCCGCGCGCGCTGCTGAAGGACTACCTGCAGGACCCGGTGTCCGACAACTACAGCGCCCTCATCGTGCTCGACGCGGCCAAGGACGTCGCCGGCGCCTCGCGCGACCTGGCCCGCCGCCACGCACGATTGACGACGCCCGTGCCGGGGCCCCGCGCCACGGCGCTCCTGGAACGGCGTGCCGCGGCGCTCCCGTCGGGCCTCGGTCGCGCCACCGACGTCGTCGTCGAGCGCGCACACGGCGCCCTCCTCGTGGACGTGGACGGCAATACGTTCATCGACATGGCCAGCGGCATCGGCGTCACCGGCGTGGGCAACGCGCCGGCCGAGGTCGTCGACGCGGTGACGGCGCAGACGCCGAAGTTCATCCACACCTGCTCGCTCGTCACGACCTACGAGCCGATGGTGCGGCTGGCCGAGGTGCTGAACGAGATCACGCCCGGGACCTTCGCGAAGAAGACCATCTTCGCCAACAGCGGCGCCGAGGCCGTCGAGAACGCGGTCAAGTTCGCGCGCAAGGCCACCGGGCGCCCGGCCGTCATCTGTTTCGAGGGCGGCTACCACGGGCGCACGCTGCTCACGCTGTCGCTCACGAGCAAGTACGGGCTCTTCAAGCAGGGCTTCGGCCCCTTCGCGCCGGACATCGTCCGCCTGCCCCTGCCCTACGTCTACCGGACGCCGGCGGGCATGACCGAGGACCAGTACGTGGACTTCGGCATCCGCCAGCTCGAACAGGCGTTCGTGGCGCAGGTGGACCCGGCCGCGTGCGCGGCCGTCATCATCGAGCCGGTGCAGGGCGAGGCCGGGTTCGTCCCGGTGCCGCCGCGCTTCCTGCAGCGGATCAGGGAACTCTGCACGCAGCACGGCATCGTCATGATCGCCGACGAGGTGCAGTGCGGGATGGGCCGGACCGGCCGCGTCTTCGCCTGCGAGCACTACGACGTGGTCCCGGATCTCCTGGTCACGGCCAAGTCGCTCGGCGGCGGCATGCCAATCGGGGCGGTCACGGGCCGCGCCGACCTCATGGACGCCGCGCATCCGGGCGGCGTCGGCGGCACCTACGGCGGCAACCCCGTCGCATGCGCCGCGGCCCTCGCCGCCGTGGAGATCATCCGCCGGCCGGCGTTCCTCGAACACGCGCGCCGGCTCGGTGACGTGATGCGGGAGGTGATGGGCGACTGGCGGCGCACGGCGCCGATCGTGGGCGACGTGCGCGGGCTGGGCCCGATGATGCTGGTCGAGTTCGTGAAGGACCAGGCGTCGAAGGCCCCCCTGCCGCCCGAGGACACGCTGGCCATCGTGAAGGGCACCGTCGCCAGGGGCGTGGTGCTGATGCGGGCCGGGCTCTTCAGCAACGGCATCCGCCTGCTGCCGCCGTTGACGATGCCGGAACCGATGCTGCGCGAGGCGCTCGATGCACTCGGGCAGTCGGTGGCGGCCGTGGCCGAGCGCCTCGCCGGCGCGAAGGCCTAGCGTCCATGCCCGACCTCGTCCTCACGAACGCGACCGTGCTCGCGGGCCGCGGGCGGCCTCCGGCGAACACCGTGGCGATCCGCGACGGCGTCGTCGCCGCCGTCGGGGACGCGCGCGCGGCGGCCGCGGCGGGGCCCCACGCGCGGACGTTCGACCTCGGTGGCCGCACGGTGATCCCGGCCTTCCACGATCCCCACGCGCACATCTGGAAGATGGGCCACCTGCTCACGACGATGGTGGACCTGCGCGGCGTGAGCGGTCTCGGGGAGCTCGTCGCGAAGGTCACGGCGTGTCGCGGCCGCCTGCCGGCCGGCGCCTGGATCCTCGGACGCGGCTTCAACGAGGCCGCGATGGCCGAGGGCCGGATGCCGACGCGCGTGGAACTGGACCGCGCCGCGCCCGGGCAGCCCGTGGTCCTGACGCGGACGTGCGGCCACATCTACGCCGTCAACTCGGCCGCCCTCGCGGCCGCCGGCATCACGGCGGCCACGGCGGCGCCGGTCGGCGGCGAGATCGGTCGCGACGACGCCGGCGAGCCGACGGGCATCCTGCGCGAGACGGCGATGGGTCTCGTCACGCGGGTCCTGCCTCCGCCGACCGCCGACGACTACGAACGGATGATCGCCGCAGCGCTCCGCCATCAGCTCTCGCTCGGCATCACGATGTCCGCCTGCTGCGGCGTCTCGCCGGAGCTCCTCGCCGTCTACCGCGCGATGGACGCCGGCGGCCGGCTGCCCGCGCGCATCACGGTGATGCCGTTCCGGCGCGTGGACGGCGTGGCCGCGCCCGTGCCGCTGCCCGAGGCGCACGTCTCGCCGATGCTGCGGGTGGACACCGTGAAGTTCCTGGCCGACGGCGGCCTGAGCGGCGCGACGGCCGCGCTGAGCGTGCCCTACCGGCACGCCGACACGCGCGGCGTCCTGCGCTTCGACCGCGACGAGCTCGAGGCGCTCTGCCGGGAGAGCCACGACGCCGGCTGGCGCATCGCGACGCACGCCATCGGCGATGTCACCATCGAGCAGGTGCTCGACATCTACGAGGCCCTCGGGCCGCACCCGCGCGGCCTCCGGCATCGCATCGAGCACTTCGGCCTGCCGAGCGCCGCGCAGCTGGCGCGCGCCGCCCGCCTCGGCGTCGTCGCGGTGCCCCAGGCGATCTTCCTCCTGGAGCTCGGGCGGAACTTCCGCGAGTACCTGCCCGACGCGCTCCTGCCCCGCTGCTATCCCCTGCGCGCGATGCTCGACGCGGGCGTGACCGTGGCGCTGTCGTCGGACGCGCCCGTCGTGGGCGACGACAACCCACTGTCCGGCATGGCCGCGGCGGTGCTCAGGCGCGATCGCGACGGCCGCACGCTCCTGCCGGACCAGGCGCTCACCGCCGAGGAGGCGCTCGACGCCTACACGCGCGGCGCCGCCGAGGCCGTGGGCCTGGAGGATCGGCTCGGTACCATCGCGAAAGGCCGCTGGGCCGACCTCGCCGTGCTGACTGGCAACCCCCTCACGACGCCCGCCGACGGGCTGTCGGAGCTTTCCGTGGAGATGACGCTCCTGGGCGGCCAGGTCGTCTACGAACGCGCATGAGCCTGTATCGACAACTGATCGGCGGCGAGTGGAAAGACGCCACGAACGGCGGCACCTGGAACGTGCTGAACCCGGCGACCGAGGCGGTGGTCGAGACCGTGCCCTACGGCACGGCCGCCGACTGCGACCTCGCGATCGAGGCGGCGCACCGGGCCTTCGACGGCTGGAGCCGCATGACGCCGTACGAGCGCGGCGCGGTGCTCGAGAAGGCGGCGAGCGCGATACGCGCGTCGGCCGACGAGCTCGGCCGGACCACGGTGCTCGAGAGCGGCAAGCCGTTCCCCCAGGCCAGGGGCGAGTGGCTGGGCGCCGCCGATCTCCTCGAGTGGTTCGCCGAGGAGGGCAAGCGCGCGTACGGCCGTGTCATCCCGTCGCGCTCCGCGTCCAAGCGCATGTTCGTGCTGAAGCAGCCGCTCGGCGTGGTCGGCCTCATCACGGCCTGGAACTTCCCCGCCTGGAACATCGCCCGGGCCGGCGGCGCGGCGCTGGCGGCGGGCTGCCCCATCGTGGTCCGGCCCTCGGAGTACACGCCGCTGAGCGGCATGCACCTCGTGCGGCTGCTGCACGAGGCCGGCGCGCCCGCGGGCGTCGTCAACCTGGTGAACGGCGATCCGGGCCCGATGGGCCAGGCGATGCTCGCGCACCCCGCCGTCGCGAAGATCCACTTCACCGGCAGCACGCGCGTGGGCAAGCTCCTGATGGACGGCGCGTCGAAGACCGTCACGCGCCTCTCCCTCGAACTGGGCGGCAACGCGCCCGTCCTGGTCTTCCCGGACGTGGACCTCGACCAGGTGGCCGCCGGCGCCACGGCGGCCAAGTTCCGGAACGGCGGCCAGGTGTGCGTCTCGCCGCAGCGCTTCCTCGTCGCGAAGGCGGCCGCCCCCGCGTTCACCGAGCGTATCGCGGCCGCGGCCGGCGCGTTGAAGGTGGGCGACGGCATGGAGGCCGGCACCCAGGTGGGGCCGCTCATCAACGCGACGCAGCGCGACCGGGTGGAGGCGATGGTGGAGGGCGCGCGAGGCGGCGGCGCCCGGGTGGCCGTGGGCGGCGGCCGGCCGTCGGACCGGCCGGCCGGCTACTTCTACTCGCCCACGGTGGTCACGGATCTCGCCCCGGACGCGCCGCTCTACCGCGAGGAGATCTTCGGGCCCGTCCTGCCCGTGAGCACGTTCGACGGGGTCGACGAGGCCATCGCGCTGGCCAACCGCACGCGCTACGGGCTGGCCGCGTACATCTGGACGAACCACCTCTCGACGGCCCTGCACGCCGCCGAGCGGCTGGAATTCGGGCTCGTGGGCGTGAACGAATGGACGCCCCACGCCACCGAAGCGCCGTTCGCGGGCTGGAAAGAGAGCGGGCTCGGGCGGGAGTCGGGGGCCGAGGGGCTCGAGGAGTACCTGGAGACGAAGCTCGTGGCCATCGGCGGAGTGCCGCGATGAGGGCCGTGCGGCGGCTCGCGCCGCTCGCGGCGGCGCTCTCGATCGCGTGCGGCGGGGCCTCGACGCCTCCGGCCGCGCCGGGCGCCGGGACGGCCGGCATGCTCGGCTACACCGCCTCCGGGGCGGCGGCGCAGCGGGACGTCGAAACCCGGTTCCGCGCGCTGCCGGACGCCGCGTCCATCCAGACATGGCACCGCGAGTTCACGCGCGAGCCGCACGTGGCCACGTCGCCGCGCACGAAGGCCATCGCCGAGTACATCGCCCAGACCTGGAAGGCGCAGGGGCTCGACGAGGTCGTGATCCACCGCTACGACGTACTGTCGTCGAATCCGCGCACCGTGGCGGTGGAGATGGTGGCGCCCGTCCGCTACACGCCGTCGCTGCGCGAGGCGCCGATTCCCGAGGACCCCGACACGGCGCAGCCCGGCATCAGCGGCGCGTGGACGTCGTTCTCGGCCTCGGGCGACGTCACCGCGCCCGTCGTCTACGCCAACTCCGGCAACCCCGCCGACTACGACGTCCTCCGCAAGGCCGGCATCGACCCGAAGGGCAAGATCGTCGTCGTCCGCTACTCCAATCCCTACAGCTACCGCGGCTTCAAGGCGCTCACGGCCCAGCGCGAGGGCGCGGCCGCCATGATCGTCTACTCCGACCCGGCGGAAGACGGCTACGCGAAGGGCGAGGTGTACCCCAAGGGCCCCTGGGGCCCGCCGAGCCACCTGCAGCGCGGGGGCATCGCCTACGACTACATCGTGCCGGGCGATCCGCTCACGCCGGGCTGGGCCTCGGTGGACGGCGCGCGTCGGATCCCGGTGGCCGAGGCGATCTCGGTCCCCACGATCATGGCGCTCCCGATGTCGCACCAGGACATGCAGCCGATCCTCGAGAAGCTGGGCGGCCCGACGGCGCCTGAGGCGTGGCAGGGCAAGCTGCCGATCGAGTACCGCCTGGGCGGGAAGGACGTGCGCCTGCACGTCCGGATCGACATGCAGACCGACGTGCAGCCGAACTACGTGGTCGAGGGCCGCCTTCGCGGCGCCGAACGGCCCGACGAGTGGGTGGTGCTCGGCAACCACCACGACGCGTGGGTGTTCGGCGGCGTCGACCCCTCCAGCGGCACGGCCGCGATGATGGAGCTCACCAAGGCGCTCGGCGCGCTGAAGCAGCAGGGCCTCCGGCCGAAGCGCACCCTCGTCTTCGGCGCGTGGGACGGCGAAGAGGTGACGCTCACGGGCTCCACCGAGTGGGGCGAGCAGTTTCGCGACGAGCTCCGGCGGAAGGCCGTGGCGTACCTGAACGTGGACTCGGCGGCGTCCGGCCCGAACCTGGAGCTCTCGGCCGTCGGCACGCTCGCACCCATGATCGTGGAGCTGACGCACGATCTCACCGCGCCGGACGGGCAGTCGCTCTACGAGCACTGGCGGGCCGCGGGCGCCGGGGGCGGAAGCATCACGTCTGGCGCGCGGAGCGACGGCGAGCTCGTCGTGACGCGTATCGGCAGCGGGTCGGACCACACGGTGTTCATCAACCACGTGGGCATGCCCGTGGTGGACATGAGCTTCGGCGGCCCCTACGGCGTGTACCACTCGGCCTACGACAGCCACCACTGGGTGGCGACGATCGGCGACCCCGGCTTCAAGTACGGGCACCTGATGACGCAGCTCTGGGGCACGATGGCGCTCCGCCTGGCCAACGCCGAGATCCTGCCGCTCGACGTCGGCGCCTACGGCCGGGCGCTGACGCGGTTCGTCGGCGCGCTGGCGGACGTGCCGGACGCCGCGACCCGGCTCGACACCCGGGCCCTCGCGACCGCCGTGGGCGAGCTCACGGCGGCGGGCGATCGGCTGACCGCCGGCGCAGCGGCGGCCCTGGCGGCCGGCCCGGTGGATCCGGCGGTCGCCGGCACCGTCAACGCGGACCTCATCGCGTTCGAGCGCGGGTGGCTCCACGACCCCGGCATCCCGGGCCGCCCGTGGTTCAAGCACCTGCTCTTCGCCCCCCGCTACACCTACGCCGCCATGAGCCTGCCCGGCGTCACCGAGGCCGCCGAGGCCGGGGACTGGACCCTGGCGCAGGCCCAGGTCGATCTCCTGACGTCCAAGGTGACGGCGAACACCGCGCTGGTCGACCGCGCGGCCGGTCGGCTCGGCGCGCCCGCCGCACGGTAATCCCCGGGGCGGCGAGGGCGGCGGGCGCCCGGGAGGGTGATCCGCCGGAACCCAACAGGCGTAAGCTTCCCCCCATGGCGACTGACAAGCTCGTCGGCCGGAACTACACGACGCCCGACCTCGTGGCGAAGGTCACGGGTCGCGCCAGGTACGCCGAGGACTACCGGGCGGAGGGCATGCTGTTCTGCAAGCTGCTCCTGAGCCCCATGCCGCACTGCCGCGTGCGAAGGCTGGAGACGGCGGACGCGCTGGCGCTGCCCGGCGTGAAGGCCATCCTCACCGCCGACGATCTCCCCGCCGTGACGGCGCCGGAGGGCGGACTGCCGCCCGAGCGGGCGCTCACGATGGAGCCCGTCTATCAGGGCGAGCCGATTCTGGCGATCGCCGCGGTGGACGAGGCCACGGCGGCCGCGGCGCTGGAACTGGTGCAGATCGATCTCGAGCCGCTGCCCTTCGTCGTCGATCCGATCGCCAGCCTGCGGCCCGGAGGCGCCAACGCGCGCCTGCAGGGCAACGCGTTCGTGGACGGCACGGTGACGACGGTGAAGTGGCCGGCGGAGGCCTTCCAGGAGGCGCCCGACGGCGCCCTGCCGATCGGCCCGCACGGACGGACCTGGTCGTACGGCGACGTCGAGGCGGGGTTCAAGGACGCCGCGCTCGTTCTCGACGAGACCTTCCACACGCCGTCCACGCACCACCAGCCGCTCGAGACGCGCTCGGCGATGGCCTACTGGCAGAACGGCACGCTCTACCTGCACGGCTCCACCCAGAGCGTGTCGCAGACGCGGCCGGCCGTCGCGGCCTGGGTGGGCGTGCCCGAGGAACAGGTCGTCATCATCAGCGAGTACACGGGCGGCGGCTTCGGCAGCAAGATTCCGGGGGCGCACTCCATGGCCATCCCGGCGCTCCTCGCCCGCAAGGCGAACGCGCCCGTCATGATGCGGATCTCCCGCGAGGAAGAGCACTACATCGGCCGCACGCGGCCGAACCTCCTCGGCCGCGCGAAGGTGGGCTTTGCCAAGGACGGCCGCATCACGGCGGTGGATCTCTTCGTGGTGCAGGACGCGGGCCCGTACGAGGACCAGTACGACATCCAGGCGGCACCCGACATCTGCTCGCTCGCCTACCAGCCGCTCGCGATGCGCTTCCGGGGCCTGTCGGTGCTCACCAACACGCCCGCGCGCACGTCCCAGCGCTCGCCCGGCGGGATGCAGCAGAACGCCATCCTCGAGCCCATCCTGGCCAAGGCCGCGCGCCGGCTCGGCGTGGACAGCGTGGCCCTGCACCGTCTCAACGCTCCCGCCGGCAAGGCGTCCTACGGCGCGCCGCGCGGCGACGGCACGCGCGGCCACGTCACGAGCGCGTTCGTGACCGAAGCGATCGACAGGGGCGCCGCCCTCTTCGACTGGGAGACGCGCAAGACCAGAAGCGGCGCGCGGCGGGGTACGAAGGTCCGCGGCGTCGGCGTGTCCGTGAGCCCGTTCCTGGGCGGGTACTCGGTGGGCTACGACGGCATCGTCCTGCTCAAGCCCGACGGCAAGCTGTACGTGCAGTCGGGGAACGGCAACCTCGGCACCCACTCCGTCATCGACACGGCGCGCGTCCCGGCCGAGATGCTCGGCGTGGCGTGGGACGACGTCGTCGTGACGTGGGGCGATACGAGCCGGCACCTGCCGTGGACGTGCACGTCCGACGGCAGCCAGACGATTCAGGCCGTGACGCGGGCCAACCACGCCGCCGCCTCCGACGCGATCCGCAAGCTGCAGGAGCTGGCGGCGCTCGAGCTCGGCGGCGCGCCGGCGGAGTACCGCGTGGCCGACGGCCGCGTGGCGCGCCCCGGCGGCCGCGGGCTGAGCTTCGCCGACGCCGCCCGCCGGGCGATCGATCGCGGCGGGCGGTTCGACGGGCACGAGCTGCCCGGCGACATCCACGCGATGACGAAGGCATCGGCCACGGCGCTCGCGGGCCAGGGACTGATGGGCGTCGCCAAGGACACCTACGCGCACGACGGCGACACGCACTCCTACGTCGTCGGCTTCGCGGAGGTCGAGGTGGACGTGGAAACCGGCGCCATCCGCCTGGTGGACTACGCGGCGGTGGCGGACGTGGGCACTGTGGTCAATCCCCGCAGCCTCGGCGGCCAGATCCTGGGCGGGAGCTGCCTCGGCATCGGCCACGCGCTCACCCAGCGCGCGGTCTACGACCAGCAGTACGGGGTGGCGCTCGCGCGCCGGTTCCACCACAACCGGCCGCTGACGATCCTGGACATCCCCGCCGACGGCATGCACCAGGCCGCCGTGGACATCGCCGATCCCGACACGCCCGTGGGCGCGCGCGGCGTCGGCGAGCCGCCCGTGGGCGCCGGCTTCGGCGCCGTGCTCGCGGCCATCACCGACGCGCTCGGCGACGGCGTCGTCCAGCGGGCGCCGGTCTCGGCGGATCGGGTGCTCGCGGCGCTGTCACCGGGACTGCGCCCGCGCGACGTGCTGATCTCGCACCTGTAGGCGGCGCCCGGCGGGCGCCAGGCGCTCCCTGTTCACTCGCCGCCGCGCAGGGCACGTGCGGCGGCGCGAGCCTTTCCCGTGACCGCGCGGGCACGGGCGGTGGCGCGGCGCCGCTGACGCAACGTCTTCAACCGCCTCGTGGCCGCCGCGAAGACGTCGTGGATCACGACCGACAGGTCCGTGAACGCCCCGTCGATCTCGGCCGCCTTGCGCCGCATCGGACGCTCGTCGTCCTCGGGTGTCGCCCGGCCCGCGGGCCCGCGCTCGACGACGACGTCGGCGCGGTTCGGCAGCGCCATCTCGACCCGCACGTGGAAGCGCTTGCCGCCACGCACGTGCCGGTGCGGCACCTCCACCACCACGCGGCAGCCTTCCAATCGCGGATAGACGCTGGGCAGTTCCTGGGCCTTCTCGCGAATGCGGTCCTCGGCATTCTTCAGGCGGCGCATCTTCAGAAACACGACGTCGACAGGTAGCATCGGCTCCCCCGATTCGAACCGGCGGCGGCGAAACCGCGCCCGGTACGAGTCACGTATCCAAACTCGTGCCACCCGGCCGCACGGCGCCGTTCGCCGACGCGGGGGCCGACGCCCATGGGACGGCGGAGAACTTCCCGCGCCGACGAAGAAACCAGCGCTCGACGGCCGGCGGCCCGCACGCCGGCGCCGCGAACGACGGCAACCGCCGCCACCCCATGATGCCACCACGAGGCACAGCTCTTGCGACGACACGCGGTGGCTCGACGGGACACGTCCCGTCCGCAAGGAGGGAACCTCATGGCCCCGACCGCCCCGGTGTCGCTCGGGCGCGTGCTGTGCCCGACGGACTTCTCGACCTTCGCCAGCGCCGCGCTCGACGTCGCGGCCGCGCTGGCCGCGTCGTACGGGTCGCAGGTGCGCGTGCTCCACGTCCTGACGCCCTTCCCGATCACGGCGCCGTTCCTCGACATCCCCGGCAACGCCCGGCTGTACGAGTCGGCGGCCGAGCAGGCCCGCCGCGCCCTCGCCGCCGAGGCGGCCCGGGTCGCGTCGCCGGGCTTCACGATCGACACCGAGCTGAGGCAGGGGCCGGCGGTCCAGGAGATTCTGGCGGCCGCCGACGACTGGAAGGCCGACCTCGTCGTGCTGGGCTCGCACGGCCGCGGGGGCTTCGAGCGCCTGGTGCTGGGATCGATCACCGAGAAGGTCCTGCGCAAGGCTTCGACCGCCGTGCTCGTCGTACCCGACGCCGCGGCCGGCGACGGCGCACGCCAGGCCATCCGGTTCACGCACGTGCTCTGCGCCCACGATGGGTCGGCGGCGTCGGCGGCGGGTGTGGCGTACGCCGTGTCGCTCGCCGAGCGCACGGGCGCGCGGCTCACGCTCGTCTCGGTGGCCGAGGCGATGCCCTTCGGCGACTCGGGCGGGCCGGCGGCGGATGCGTTCCGGGCCGCGCGGGAGCAGCACGCCCGTGAGGCTCTGGACGCCGCCGTCCCGGCCGACGTCCGCGTCCGGTGCGACGTCCACGACCACCTCGTGTTCGGACATCCGGCGCAGCAGATCCTGGAGGTGGCGGCCCAGGACCGGCCCGACGTCCTCGTGATGGGGGTCCAGGGCCGCGGGGCGCTGGACCAGCTGATGTTCGGCTCGACGACGAACCACGTCGTCCGTCACGCGACCTGTCCGGTGCTGACGGTCAGGCCGCCGGCGGACGGGAACTGAGATGGGCGGCGTCTCGCTTCTCCGTCTGCTGGTCCCGATCGACTTCAGCGACACGGCCGCCGCCGCCGTGAAATACGCGGTGGCCCTGGCCGATGGGTTCGGCGCCGAGATCCACCTGCTGTACGTCGACGAACAGCCGCTCGAATGGCAGGGCGTGCCGGAAATGGCCCTCGTGTCGTCCCCGGCCGACGACGCCGCACGGGCGCGGCGGGCCGAGGCGGAGCTGGCGGGCCTCCTGACCCGCGAGGAGCGCGAACGCTATCGCGCGGTGGTGGCGACCGCCCGCGGCGCTCCGGCCGCGGCCATCGTCACCTACGCCGCCGCGCACGATGTCGATCTCATCGTGATGGGCACCCATGGGCGCGGTGCCGTGGCCCATCTGCTGATCGGCAGCGTGGCCGAGCGCGTCGTCCGGCGCGCGCCCTGCCCGGTCCTGACGATCCCCAGGCGCGGGCACGACTTCGTCACCATCTAGTGGCAGGCCCGCGCGGGACCGCGGCCGCCCGTCGACGGCCGGCGGCCGAGGTTGTATCATCCGCTTCCTCTCGTTCCACAGGGGGTCCGGATGCCTCAGACAGTCGCGATGGTGTGCCTGGCGTGCCTGCTGCCCGCCCTGGCGGCGGCGCAGTCCCACACGGTGGTCGTCCTGAGTCACACGGACCACACGGTGTACGAGCTCGACCCGGCCTCCGGCCGGATCCTGCACTCGTTCACGGCCGCCGAGCAGCCCCACGAGGGCATCGCGTCGCCCGACGGCGGCACCTATTACGTGGCCGTGCCCAATGGGCCGCACGTGGTGGTCCTGGACGCGAAGACCTTCACGCCGAAGACCGTCATCGAGTCGCCGTTCTTCAGGTCCTCGAAGCCGAACGGATCGGCCTCGCCGCACGGCTCGGCGCTGACGACCGACGGGAGCAAGCTCTACGTCGGTCTCGAGAACGCCGACGTTCCCGCCATCGTGGTCATCGACACGAAGACCAACACGGTCAGCAAGAAGATCGACGTCCTGCTCCGAGGGGGCCACTTCCTGGCCATCCAGCCGAAGACCGACAAGCTCTACTACCCGATGCGTGACGACAACCGCGTCGTCGTGCTCGACACGAAGACCGATCGCGTCGTGAAGATCATCCCCGTGGAGGGCGGCCCCGTGGGCGTGGGCTTCGCGCCGAACGGCGAGGTGTGGATCCACGACGACGGCGACGGCGCCGTGCACGTGATCGACTCGGCGAAGGACGAGGTGGTCCATACGATGAAGGACCTGGGCAAGGGCGCGGGCCGGATGGCGGTCTCGGCCGACGGGCGCTTCGCCGCCTCCACGCACGGCGGCACCCAGGACGTGGCCCTCATCGACGCCCGGACACGCCAGCTCATCGCGCGGATTCCGATCGGCAAGGGCCCCGGCTTCCCGCTCTTCTCGCCGGACGGGTCGAAGCTGTACGTCATGAACTACGGCGAGTCCGACGTGGCCGTCATCGACACGGCCGCCGCCAAGGTGGTGGCCCGCCACAAGGTGGGCGCGACGCCCTTCGGCGGCAGCCTTCGGATGACGGGTGGCGGACGGTAGGCCCGGGCGCCGGCGATGGGCGTCCGGCGCGGCAGGCGCGCTGGCCCTGACCGCCGCGATGAGTGGCCCTGCCGCCGCCGCGCAACCCGAGTCGGTACGGGCCCTCTGCACGCCGGTCGATCAGGCACCGGCCGCCCTGGCCGCGCGTGCGGCGGGCCTTGACGACGCCCTGCGCTCCGCCGCGGCCGTGCTCGCGGCGTCCCAGACACCGACGGACGTCCTCTGCGGCGTGAGCGTGCTCGCCGCCGTGCGCGACCCGCGCGTGGTGCCGCTGCTCACGGCGGCCGTGCAGTCCGCGGGCTTGCGCGATGACGCCTTCCGGCTGGTCCGGTGGGCGGCCTTCGTGGCCGGCGGTCCCGAGCCCGCCGCGGGCCGGCCGTTCCTGCCGCTCGTCGCCGCGCTGGATGCGCCGGCGCTCCGTGATGCCGTCGGCGAGGACGCCGTGCGGCTGCTCGGCGAGATCGACGCCGACGAGGCGCGGGCGCGGCTGTTGTCAGAACTGGAACAACCGGCCTCGCCCGCCAGCGCGGACGCGGCCATCCACGGCCTCGCCCGCCAGCGGGACGCGCGCGCCCGCGCCCGCGTCCACGCGCTCGGCCGGGCCATCGCCGGCACGCTCTCGACCAACCCGGTCTACGAAGAGTCGCGGCGCATGGCCGCCGTGGCGTTCTACGAGCTCGCCATCGGCGGCGACGCCCGCGCCGACGGCCTGGCCATGCTCGGCTTCCTGCCCGCCGCCGATTCGGCCGACGCCGCCGCGTGGGCCGTGCAGACCCTGTGCGAGCAGGCCGTGCGCCACCCGGGCCAGCACGAAGCCCTCGACGCCGAGCGGCAATCGCTCATCGAGGCCCTCGACGCCCGCGGCGTCGCCTGGCGCCCCCTCACGCGCGGCATGTTCCCCTGCCCGACGGAGTAGCGCCCGTACGTCGCGCGCCGTTCGTCCCGAGCCCCGAGACCCGGATCCCGGACCCCGGCTAGTACGCCACCGCGTAGCAGTCCCGCCGCGGATCGGCGCCGGCGATGCGCGACGACGTCTTCGGGTCGATGAGCACCGTGGTCGCGCAGCCCGACATGCCGAACGCCCGGATGCGGCTCACGTCGTGCCCGCGCGCCTTGAGCTCCTCCATCACGGCGTCGGGGATGCCCGCTTCCAGGTTCAGCTTGTTGAAGCCGGCGTCGTGCGGCCAGAACGACCCGTGGAAGTGCAGGGTCTGGAAGCGCGGCCACTCGAGTGCGCCGTGCACGTTGGGGTACCAGGCGTCCCAGAACTCGACGATGTTGAGGAAGGCCTCGAGAATCGTCTGGTCCTGGTTGTCGCCGCCCGGCGTCCCGAGCGCCATGAGCGGCCGCCCGTCCTTGAAGACCATGCTGGGCGTGAGCGTGTAGCGCGGCCGCGCGCGGCCGCGGATCTGGTTCGCGCGCGTCTTGTCGAGCCAGAACTGCTCGCCGCGCACGCTCATGCCGATGCCGGTGTCGCCGAGGATGACGGCCCCGGGCACCCAGCCGCCGCTCGGCGTGGCATCGAACACGTTGCCGGCCTTGTCGATGACCGACATGTGCGTCGTGTCCTTCGAGACGCCCGCCGCGTCGAGTCCGCGTGAGAGGAGCGCGCGCGCCGCGGCGTCGGCCGCCGGCGAATCGCCGACACCCAGCGCCGCGAAGTCGCCTGACGGGGTCGTGGTGCCGTCGGCGATGTCGTACTTGGCGTAGGACCAGCGCTTGACCTTCGAATCGAACGGCAGCGGGTCGCCGGCGATGAACGCCTTGGACGCCCGGCGCGGGTCGATGAGCGCCGCCCGCGTCTTCGCGTAGGCCTTGGAGAGCAGTCCCTCGGCCGGCACCTGCACGAACGCCGTGTCGGCGTAGTAGGTGTCGCGGTCGGCGTAGGCCAGCTTCATCGCCTCGGTCACCGTGTGGACGTAGTCCGCCGAGTCGTGCTGCATCGCGGCGAGGTCGAACGTCTCCAGGATGTTCAGCGTCTGCAGGAGCACCGGCCCCTGGCTGGTGAAGCCGTGCTTGTAGACCGTGTAGCCGCGATAGGTCGTCGAGGCCGGCGTCTCGAGGCGGGCCGTGTACTCGGCGAAGTCGCTCAGGTCGAACGGCGCCTGGTGCTGCTGGAGGAAGGCCACCATCTCCTTCGCGATGTCGCCCTTGTAGAAGCGGTCGCGCGCCGCGGCCACGCCGGCGGCCCGACCCTTCCCTTTCGCCGCCCGTTCGGCCTCGACCATCCGCGTGAGCGTGCGGGCCAGCGTCGGCAACTTCACCGTCTCGCCCGGGTCGTAGAAGGATCCGTCGGGCTTCAGCCAGTAGCGTTCGTTGTCCGGCCATTTCCGGAAGAACTCGCGCTGGCGGCGGATGCCGTCGGCCGTGGACTGGCGGAGGGGAAAGCCGTCGCGCGCGTACTCAATCGCCCGCGCCGCCACGGTCTCGAAGCTCATCGTGCCCCACTTCTCCAGCACGGTCAGCGCCGCGTGCAGCGCGCCGGGCACGACGGCCGGATCGAGCCCCGCGCCTTCGAGCGACTTGCCGCGCGACAGGTACCAGTCCACGTCGACGGCCTTCGGGGCCCACCCTTGTCCGTTGACGGCCGTCACCTTCTTCTCGCTCACCGGATAGACGAGCACCAGGCCTTCGCCGCCCAGGCTGTAGAGGTCCTGCTCGACGACGCCGCCGACCAGGAGCGACGCCGCTCCGGCGTCGAAAGCGTTGCCGCCCTTCTGCAGCACCTCGAGCGCCGCCGACGTGACGAGCGGATGCCCGGTGGAGACGCCGGCGTTCGGTCCGGCCACGAGCGGCCGCAGCGCCGCCGGCGGGCGGACGCCGCGCGTCGGAGGTTCCGGGTCGGGGACGCGCTGCTGGGCGAGCGTCGCCGCGCCGAATGCGGCCGCGGCCACGGTCAGGGCGAGGAAGAGACCTCTTCTCATGTGCGTCCTCCCGGAAGTCGGAGGGCAGTGTAGCGCGGGCGGACCTCCCGGTCTCCACCTCGGCGCTAGTCACGGATGGGCTGGATCGTTTAGGATGCCGGCGCCCAGCGCGCGCCACGCGGGCCTGCCTCGAAGGAGCGTTCCATGCAGGCCAACCGTGCGCTTCCCCTCACCGTCGTCATCGCCCTGCTCGTCCTGCCCGGCACCAGTGCGGCCCGGCAGCACGGCCAGCACCACCCCAGCGCCCCGGCCGACGCGGCCGTGGACTTCGGCGTCCTGCCCACGGCGCCCATCGGTCCCCCGCCCTGTCTCCAGAGCGGGGCCATCGGCGGGCCGGCCGATCCGTGCTCGTACCTCCTGCACCACCTCACGCCCGAAGAGACGACCGTCGCCAAGGGCGGGCAGGTCACGTTCCAGATTCACGGAGGCGGACACGCCTTCGCGATCTACGCGGTGAGCAGGAAGACCACCCGCGACGCGCTCGGCCAATTCCTGTGCGCGGGCCCCGACCCGGCGACGGTGCCGGATCCGGCGGGGCACCCGTGCAACCTGTCGGCGCTCAACGCCAACGGCGCCCACGTCGTCGAGGACGGCAAGGGCGACGTGGTCCTCGACGTCGCGGCCAACGTCACCAACGCCCATCCGGACAACCGCGTGTGGTCCGAGGCCGGGCGGCTCACCTCCGCCGGCGGCCAGCAGTTCTTGAACGGCGGCACGGTCCCGGCAGGCGCGACCTCGAACGGCCAGCTCGTGACCTATCGCTTCTTGAAGACGGGCCGGTATCTGGTGCTCTGCATGAACCGCACGCACTTCCTGAACGACTGGATGTTCGGCTTCGTCAACGTCGTGGGTGACGACGACTAGCGCATCGCGTGGCCGGAACGGGGCCATTGCCCCCGCGCGCTCGCGGCGACGGCCGCCGCGGGCGCACGTGTCGCTCTCGCAGGCGACCGGTTGGTCCATGCGATAGGCTGTCAGGACCCATGACGGCCGACCTCGCCGCGCGCGAACGCCTGCGCCTCGTCGCGGCCGCGTCCCTGCTCGGCACGTTCCTGCTCGCCGCGCAGTTCGCACCGGTCGCGCACCTGGCGTCGCACCGGCCCGATCACACGCACGGGCCCGACGACGTCGAACACCTCTTCGGCGACGAGGCCGCGCATCTGGCGGCGCACCAGGCGGGGCGGACGCACACCCACCCGCGCCAGCCGGTCGACGCGCCCCGCCCGCGCGCGGCCCACGAGCCCGCGGCGTCCGCGTCGGGCACGCTTGGCGACCGGCGGCTGCCCGAAACCTCGTCCGCCGGCAACGACGACCCGGTCCCGACCGTGCCGACACGGCCTCACGGACACGGCAGCAGCTTGCACTTCGGCCTGGCCGTCCTCGAAGGGCCGCTCCCCCCGTTCCTCCCCCCGCCTCCAGAGACGCTGGCGCTGCCGCCCGACGAGCACACGGCCGGCCATCGGCCCCGGCGCTTCCGCAGCCGCCCTCCCGCGGTCCTCCCGCTCTCGCCTGAGCTCGTGTCGTCCGACTGAGACAGGTGCCGCGCGGCAGCCGGGACGGCTGCCGCGGAGACGTGAGGTGTGTCATGACGGGATGGTCGTCGAGGGGCCCCGTGGCCCCGGCCATCCGGAGGGTCTTGCTCTGGGCCGTGCTCGCCACGGTCCCAGGTGGCCTTTCGGAGGCCTTGGCGCAGGTGACGGAGGCAGGACGGGTGAGCGGGCGCGTGATCGACCCGACGGGCGCACCGCTTCCGGGCGTGCTGGTGGAAGTGGAGGACGTCCCGGAACGAACGGCCGAGACGGACGCGTCGGGTCGATACCGCATCGACGACGTGCCGGCTGGCATCCACGCGGTGCGTTTCTCGATTCCGGGGTTCGTGACGCTGCGGCGCCGCAACGTGGAGGTGACGACCGGCGTCGAGCGCTCGGTCGACGACGCCACGCTGCTCGTCGCGGCCAGTGCGTCGGTGGTCGTCACGGGCCGGAACACGTTCCGGAGCCTGGCGACGGTCTCCGAACAGGACGAACTCGTCGGCGTGGCCGACGCCGCCAGCACGGGCATCGTGACGCCGCTCGAACTGAACGAACGCGGACGCCGTCGTCCCGCCGACGCGCTCGAGAGCGTGCCCGGCGTGGTGGTCAGTCAGCACAGCGGCGAGGGCAAGGCGAACCAGTACTACGTGCGCGGCTTCAACATCGACCACGGCACCGATCTGGCGATGAGCGTCGCCGGCATGCCCGTGAACCTGCCCACGCACGGGCACGGCCAGGGCTACGCGGACCTCAACTTCCTGATCCCGGAGCTGGTGAGCGGCATCCAGTACCGCAAGGGCACCTACGCCGCCGACAGCGGCGACTTCTCGGCCGCCGGCGCCATCCGCGTCAACTACCTCAACGTGCTGGAACAGCCAATCGCGCGTGTCGAGGCCGGGAGCTACGGCTATGGACGCCTGATGGCGGCCGGGTCGCACAGGGTCGGTCCCGGACATGTCCTGGCGGCGGCAGAGGCCGCCACCAACGACGGCCCCTGGGTCCGGGGGGATGCGCTGCGCAAGTGGAACGGGCTGGTGCGCTACAGCCAGGGCACGGCGACCACGGGGGGCGCGATCACGGCATTCGCCTACGACGCCCGGTGGAATTCGACCGATCAGATTCCCCGCCGGGCCGTCGACGACGGGCAGCTGTCGCGGTTCGGCTCGCTCGATCCCACCGACGGCGGACGCACGCACCGCGCCGGCGCGATGGCGGAGTGGCAACGGACCACGGCGGCGGGCGTCACGCGGGTCGAAGCGTACGCGTTCGACTACGGCCTCGACCTCTTCTCGAACTTCACCTACCGGCTCGACGATCCGGTGAACGGCGACCAGTTCGAGCAGCGCGACGAGCGCGTCGTGACCGGCGGCCGGGCCAGCCGGACGTGGCCCGTGATGCCGTTCTCACGGCGGTCGTTGATCACGCTCGGCGCCGACGTCCGCCATGATGCCATCGGCGCCGTGGGACTCTACCGGACCGCGGCGCGCCGCCGTGTCGCCACCGTGCGTGAGGACGCCGTCGGGCAGACCAGCGGCGCCGCGTACGCCGAACTGCGGACGCAGTGGTCGGACGTCGTGCGGACCACGGTCGGCGTGCGGGGCGACCTGTACCACTGGCGGGTGGAGGCCGGTGATCCGGTCAACGGCGGGCGCGTCACCGACGGCATCGTCAATCCGAAGGTGAGCCTGGCCCTGGGGCCCTGGCGGCGTACCGAGCTGTACGTCAGCGCGGGCGGCGGGTTCCACAGCAACGACGGCCGGGGCGCCACGATCCGCCGGGATCCGAGCAGCGGCGAGCCGGTGGATCGCGTCGATCCCCTCGTGCGCGCCCGCGGCGCCGAGGCCGGCGTCCGGACGCTGGCGCTCCCCCGCCTCCACGCGACATTCGCTTTGTGGGGCCTGTGGCTGGACTCCGAGCTGCTCTTCATCGGCGACGCCGGCACGACCGAAGCCAGCCGCCCGAGCCGGCGGATGGGCGTGGAGCTCGACGCCGACTACCGTGTCACGCCGTGGCTGGCCCTCGACCTGAGCGCCGCCTACTCGGCGGCGCGATTCACCGACGGCGCGCCCGAGGGGTCCCGCATCCCAGGGGCGGTGGAGGGCGTGGCGAGCACCGGCCTGACCGTGGCGCCCGATCGCCGATGGAGCGGCAGTCTGCGGTACCGCTTCTTCGGGCCGCGGCCGCTCGTGGAGGACAACAGCGTTCGCAGCCGGGCATCGAGCCTGGTGACGGCCGAGGCGGGCGTACGGGTGACCCGCACCTGGCGGCTGAAGGTCGACGCGCTCAACTTGTTCGACTCGACCAGCTCGGACATCGACTACTTCTACACGTCACGCCTGCCCGGCGAGCCGCCGGGGGGCGTGGACGACGTGCACTTCCATCCGGTGGAGCCGTTCACGCTGCGGGTCGCGCTCGTGGCCAGCTTCTGAGCGACGTCGGAGGGGCCCTGGAGGCGCAGGCCGTCGCGGCATCCGCGGCCGTCCTGCACTATCCTCATCGCCGCATGCCCATCAGCGACCGCGCCCTCCGCCTGCACCGCGACTCGATCGTGATCGACCCGTGCGTCCAGTACCTGCTGCGGCGGACCGACCGCACGGATCGCTCGGGGCTCACGGCCGTCGGCCTGACCATTCCGATGCCGAACGAGGACGCGGCCGAGACGTACCCGCGCGTCCGCGACTTCCTGCGCGTGATTCACGACGAGCCCACGTTCTGCCTGGCCGACTCGCCCGACGCCATCCGGCGCGCGAAGGCCGAGGGCAAGCTGGCGCACATCCTCCTGTCGCAGGATGCGTGCTTCGTCGGGTCGGATCCCGCGATGCTGCTCCTCTGGAAGCAGCTGGGGCTCCGCATCTGCCAGCTCACCTACAACGAGCAGAACCTGGTGGGCAGCGGCTGCCTCGAACGCCACGACGCCGGCCTCAGCCAACTCGGTCGGGTGATGGTCCGTGAGATGGAGCGCTACGGCATCACGATCGATCTCACCCACGCCGGCCGGACGACCTTCCTCGATGCCTGCGCCGTGGCCACGCGCCCGCCCATCGCGTCGCACTCGAATCCCCGGGCCGTCGTGGACAATCCCCGCAACATCGACGACGACCAGATGAAGGCCGTGGCGGCCCTGGGCGGCGTGGTCTGCGTGACCACGTGGGCGCCCCTCATCTGGCCGGGCACGCCGGGCATGCCGACGCTGGAGGACTGGTGGCGGTGCCTGGCCTACGCGGTGGACCTCCTGGGGATCGATCACGTCGGCGTCTCCACCGACTCGATGGGCACGATGGGCGCCTACCCGCGGCACACACCCGATCCGGACGCCGTGCCCTACGGCTCAGTCACGGACCGCTTCGACCAGGTCGCCCGGCCGCCCGACAACAACAACCGGCAGCCCGCGGACTTCGACGGCATCCAGGACTTCCCCGCGCTCGTCGAGTGCCTGTGCGCGCACGGCGTGTCCGACGACGACATCCGCAAGCTGCTCGGCGGCAACCTGCTGCGCGTGTTCGACGAGACGTGGCGGGCCGACTGGCTGGGCTGAGCCATTCCGCCGAAGCATCGAACGTTCGTTCAAACAGCGCCGGAACGACGCGGCCGGTGAAGTTCCGCGGCAGGGAAATCCTGTTACTATTCCGGCCGGGCAATTCCCGACCGCACCCTCTCCCTCAAGCGAGGACCGCATGTCAGACATGGACCTGGGCCACACCGCATCCGACACCCCGCGCAGCGGCGCGACCCGCCGCGACTTCATCAAAGGCGTGATCGCGGCCGGAGCGGCGGTCTCCTCGAGCGCGTATCTCTTCCGCACGTCGCTCTCCGGACAGCCGGCCGCCGGCGCGGCCGAACGGCTCATCTCGATCACGGTCAACGGCCAGGTCCGCCGGGTGGACGTCCTGAAGAACGAGACCCTGGCGATGACCCTGCGCTACAAGCTCGGGCTCACCGGCACGAAGCTCGGCTGCGACCGCGCCGAGTGCGGCGCCTGCACGGTGCTCGTGGACGACGTGCCCCATTACTCCTGCTCGATGCTGACGCACTCGCTGCGCGGCCGGTCGGTCCAGACCATCGAGGGCCTCGCGTCGACCGACGGCACGCTGCACCCGGTGCAGCAGGGCGTCGTCAACGAGCAGGGCTTCCAGTGCGCGTTCTGCATGCCCGGTTTCGTGATGGCCACCGTGGGCTTCCTCAAGACCAACCCGAACCCGTCCCGCCAGGAACTGGCGCACGGCGTGTCCGGCAACCTCTGCCGCTGCCAGGACTACGACAAGATTCTCACCGCCCTGATGCACGGCGCGGATCTGGCGCGGAGGTCCTAACGTGGCGAACGAGTACAAGTACATCGGCAAGAACTACTCCACGCCGGACCTGGTGGCGAAGGTCACCGGGCGCGCGAAGTACGCGGAGGACTACCGCGCCGAGGGCATGCTGTTCATCAAGCTGCTGCTCTCGCCCATGCCGCACGCCCGCGTCCTGCGCGTGGACGACAGCGCCGCCCTGGCCCTGCCGGGCGTCAAGGGCATCCTGCGCGCGTCCGACTTCCCGGCCCCGCCGGCGCCTCCGGCGCGGCCCGACGGCCAGGCGCCGCCTCCGCCCCCGCTGCCGGCGGAAATCGCCCTGACCGACGAGCCCGTCTACCAGGGCGAGCCGATCCTGGCGGTGGCCGCCGTGGACGAGACGACGGCCGCCGAGGCCATCGAGCTGCTCCGCGTCGAGTACGAGCCGCTCCCCTTCGTGGTCGATCCGCTCGACAGCCTCCGGCCCGGCAGCCCGAACGCCAGGACGCAGGGCAACGTGTGGGCGGGCGGAGGCCCGGCCGCCAAGGTGGCGACGGTCAAGTGGAGCGACGCGGACTTCGCCGAGGCCGCCGAGGGCCGGCTGCCCCTGGGCGAGGCGCCGGACTTCTTCGAGCTTGGCGACGTGGAGGAAGGCTTCAAGAAGGCCGACCTCATCCTGGACGAGACGCTCTACTCGCAGTCCACGGGCCATCAGCCGCTCGAGACCCGCACCGCCATGGCCTACTGGCAGGGCGGCAAGCTGTTCCTGCACGGGTCGACGCAGAGCGTCGCCCAGACCGTGCCGAACATC